>NZ_JDWE01000044.1:0-36421 GCF_000685765.2 Frankia sp. BMG5.23 | reverse complement strand
GTGACATCATCGGTGACAGACAGAACAGACACACCACCCAGGACACATCACCAGCGTCCTCGGTATCAGGAACTACACCCGACGTATCACGAAGAGCCCACAACCCCCCACCAGCANCCCGCGGACACTCCGCCCGACTCCCGCCACAGCCACGACACCGCCACACGGCGGAACCAGCCCCTCCACGCCATCGCCGAATACTTACGGTCCTCGCGACCACCATTCCCGGGTGTTCCGCGGTCACCGTACCTATCACAGCCGCGTTTCGGCCGAGTGGGCGCGCGCGCATCGCCTCGAGCACCCGATCGGCGTCCCGCGGCGCGACCATCGCCACGAGCTTGCCCTCGTTGGCGATGTAGAAGGGGTCCAGCCCGAGAATGCTGCAGGCGTCGAGGACCGGCTCGGGAACGGGAACATGCCGTTCGGTGATGACGATTCCCACCCGCGCGGTCCGCGCAATCTCGTTGAGTGTCGCGGCCAGTCCTCCGCGCGTCGGGTCCCGCAGGGCGTGCACGTCCGCGCCGGTGCGCAACATGGCGCCGACCAGTCCGTGCAACGGTGCGGTGTCACTGCGGACCTCCGTGGCGAATTCCAGGCCCTCCCGGCAGCTGAGCACGGCGATCCCGTGCAGCCCGATCTCGCCGCTGACCAGGACGACGTCGCCCGGCCGGGCCCGAGCGGGCCGGATGTCAACGCCGTCGGGAACCAGGCCGATCCCCGCCGTGTTGACGTAGACCCCATCACCGTGACCGGCATCGACGACCTTGGTGTCGCCGGTGACCAGCCGGACGCCCGCGGCACGGGCCGCCGCTCCGAGCGCATCCGCCACCCGGCCGAGATCGGTCAGCTCGGTGCCCTCTTCCAGGATGAATGCGGTCGAGAGGTACCGGGGTTCGGCGCCGGACATCGCCAGGTCGTTGACGGTTCCGTTGACCGCAAGATCACCGATCGAGCCGCCAGGGAAGAACAACGGTCGAACGACGTAGGAGTCGGTGGTGAACGACACCCGTGCGCCGTCGACGGTGACCACGGCCGCATCCCCCAGGTCCTCCGGACCGCCCGCGCCGGCGGCTGCGAAGGCCGGCAGGAAGAGATGCTCGACGAGTTCGGCCGACATCGCCCCCCCGCCGCCATGCCCCATCACGATCGTGGGGCACTCCACCAACGGCGCCGGGCAGGTCCACGCGGCCGGATCCACCGCCGTCGCGGCCTCATCCACCATGTCCCACCTCCAGCACATGTCCCGCTTCCGGCGCACGTCCCGCTTCCGGCAGGGGCTGCGCAATCGCCGGGGAGGTGCTCATCCGGCGGTAGAGGTAGTAGGCGGCACAGGCCCCTTCGGAGGACACCATGGTCGCGCCGAGCGGGGTCCGCGGAGTGCACTGCCGTCCGAAGGCCGCGCACTCATGCGGCTTGATCAGGCCTTGGAGCACCTCGCCCGATCGGCACGCCGACGACTCGGCCGTGTGGACATCCGCGACGGCAAACCGCAGCTCCGCGTCGAAGTCGCGGTAGGCCGGCGACAGGCGCCAGCCGCTGCCCGGGATGACACCGATGCCCCGCCAGGCCCGGTCGGCCACCTCGAAAACATCCCGCAGCATCGCGATGGCGGCCGGGTTGCCGGCTGCCGGAACCGCTCGGGGATAGGCGTTCTCCACCTCGTGTCGGCCGGCCTCCAGCTGCACCACGGTGCGGCGGATGCCCTCGAGGAGGTCGAGTGGTTCGAAGCCGGTGACCACGATCGGCACGCCGTAACGCCGTGCCAGGGCCGGGTACTCGCCGGTGCCCATCACGCTGCAGACGTGACCAGCGGCCAGGAACCCCTGGACGCGGCAGCTCGGCGACTCCATGATCGCGGCAATCGCCGGCGGTACCAGCACGTGCGACACCAGCAGGGAGAAGTTGCCCAAGTCGAGCCGTTTCGCCTGGAAGACCGTCATCGCGTTGGCCGGCGCGGTGGTCTCGAATCCGATCCCGAAGAACACGACCTCCCGATCGGGGTTGCGCTGGGCGATCGTCAGGGCGTCCAGCGGGGAGTAGACCGCCCGGACGTCGGCGCCCGCGCTCTTCACCCGGAAGAGGTCCCGATCGCTCCCCGGCACCCGCAGCATGTCGCCGAAGGAGCAGAAGATGACGCCCGGCCGTGCGGCGATCTCCAGCGCCCTGTCGATGATCTCAAGCGGGGTCACGCACACCGGGCAGCCGGGGCCGTGGATCATCTCGATGCCCTCGGGCAGAAGCTGATCGATACCGTGCCGGATGAGCGAGTGAGTCTGCCCACCGCAGACCTCCATGATCGACCATGGGCGAGTCGTCGTCGCGTGGATCTGTTCCAGCAGCCGACCGGCCAGCTCCGGATCCCGGAACTCCTCCAGATACCTCACCGCGTCACCCCCTCCTCGCCGGCCCCGCGGGCCGTGGCACTCACACCGGCCGCACCGTCACCCAGCTCCTCGGTCAGGAGTCCCATCCGCGCGAAGGTGGCCAGCGACTCCACCGCCGAGCGTTCGTCCAGCCGTTGGATCGCGAACCCCACATGCACGATCACGTACTCGCCGACCATGACCTCGGGCAGGTACTGCAGGCAGACGTCCTTGCGCACACCCCCGAAATCGACCTCGGCCATCCGGGCCCCGTGGCGTTCCTCGATCCCCACCACCCGTCCTGGAACCGCGAGACACACCTGTTCCTCACCCCTTTTCCCGCGTCTTCTCCCGCGCTGCGGCGACGAGCAGCTGACCGAGAGCGATCCCCCCGTCATTCGGAGGTACCCGCGCATGCCGCAGCACCGTGAAGCCCCCCGCATGCAGTGCCCTGGATGCAGCCGTCGTCAGAACGGCGTTCTGGAAGACCCCGCCGGTGAGTCCGACCAGGTCAAGGCCCACCTCGCCGCGTGCCCGCCGGGCGAGGTCCACGATCATCGCCACGACGGCTATGTGGAAACGGACCGCGGCGATGTCCACGGCGAGCCCGGCCGACAGATCCCTCACCATCGCCCGGATGACCGGCGCCGGGTCGATAATCAGCGGCCTGCCCAGCCCCTGCCCGCGCAGGGCGAACGCGTGGCGTTCGCGGTCGTCCGCGCCGCCGCCGGCCGCGGTGCGCGCCCGGGCCTCCAGCTCGATCGCCGCCTGCGCCTCGAAGTCGACCTCGTGACGGATGCCGAGCAGCGAGCTGACCGCGTCGAAGAGCCGCCCCATGCTGGAGGTCGGCACGCAGCCCAGCCCGCTGGCCAGCTGGTGGGTCAGCACCCGCCGCTCCGGCTGCGGGCAGGCGACGACCGGCGGCAGGGTGGGATCCCAGCGGACTCCGGCGGCGTGCAGATGGGCGAGCGCCATCCGGCAGGGCCGCCGAACCGCGGCGTCCCCACCGGCAAGCGGCACATAGCCCAGGTGGGCGAAGCGCCGGAACCCGCGGTAGTCGGCGATCAGCACCTCGCCGCCCCACACGGCCCGGTCGGGGCCGTAGCCGGTCCCGTCAAAGGCGAATCCCACCACCGGCCGGGTGCCGTCGAGGCCGTGCTCGGCCATCAGCGCGGCCACATGGGCATGGTGATGCTGCACGGTCCGTATCGGTCGGCCGGCGGCGTGCCGCACAGCCCACTGGCGCGACCGATAGCCCGGATGCGCGTCGGTGACGAGCTGGCGGGGGGTGACGCCGGTCAGGTGCTCGAGGTGCCGCTCGGCGGCGTCGAAGGCGCGCAGGGTGGCCAGGTCGTCCATGTCCCCGATGTGCCCGCTGAGCCAGGCCGACCGGCCCGCGCCCAGGCCGCAGGTGTTCTTGAGGTCGGCCCCGACGGCCAGCGTCGGGGGCACCTCGAACGGCAGCGGCACCGGCAACGGCGCGTAGCCACGCGAGCGGCGTACCGGCGACGGGGCACCATCGACCACCCGGACAACGGAGTCGTCGCAGGGCACCCGGATCGGACGGTCGTGGCGCAGCCAGCCATCGACAAGCGGGGCGAGCCGGCGCAGGGCGTCGGTGTCCTCGGCCGCGATCGGCTCGCCGCCGAGGTTCCCGGAGGTCATCACCAACGGCGGCCATCCGGCGGTGCCGACGGTTCGATGGAGGGGCACGGGCTCGCCTGGCAGGCCGAGCAGCAGATGGTGCACCGGCGTGTAGGGCAGCAGCAGACCGAGATCGGGGTTGTCCGGGGCAACGGAGTCGGCGAGCGCGGGACGGCCGTCGCGACGGCGGCGCACCAGCACGATGGGCCGAGCGGGGTCGGTGAGCAGGGCCGCCTCCCGCTCGTCGACATGCGCCAGGGCCCGGGCCGCAGCCAGGTCGTGGACCATGACGGCGAACGGCTTGCCGCCGCGCCGTTTGCGGCGTCGCAGGGTCGTCACCGCCGTCGGGTCGGTGGCGACGCAGGCGAGGTGGTAGCCGCCCACCCCCTTCACCGCCAGGACGCCACCGTCGGCGAGCAGCCGCCGCGCCGCGGCGAGCGCGTCCTCGCCGGTCCGCGGCGCGCCCAACGGCGACACGAACTCCAGGCGCGGTCCGCACGCCGGGCAGGCGATCGGCTGGGCATGGAAACGTCGGTCGGCCGGATCGGAGTACTCCCGCTCACACACGGGGCACATGGCGAACCGGGCCATCGTCGTTGCCGGCCGGTCGTAGGGAAGGTCGGTGATGATCGTGAACCTGGGTCCGCAGTTGGTGCACGTGATGAACGGATGCCGGTAACGCCGGTCCGCGGGATCGGCCAGTTCCCGCAGGCAATCCGGGCATGTCGCCACGTCGGGGGCCGCCGCCGTACGCCCACCCGCGGCCGGCCGGGATCGGACGATCGCGAAGCCGGATCCGCCGCAGGGCGGAAGTTCCGTGGTCACGACCCGCTCGACCATGGCCAGCGGCGGCACGTCGCAGCGAAGCCGGCGGGCGAAGTCCTCGACTGCGCCGGGGGTTCCCTCGACCTCCGCGACCACGCCGCCGGTGTCGTTGCGCACCCAGCCGGTCAGAGCCAGCTCCGTCGCGGCGGCGTGGACGAACGGCCGGAAGCCGACCCCCTGGACCAGCCCCTGGACGACGAACCGTCGCCGGGCCCGGCCGCCTGGGCCGGCCTCCCGGCTCGGTTCACCGGCCCCGCCCACCGAGAGCACCGGCCGGGTCATGCGGCCCGCCGTGCCGTCCGCCATCACATCTTCTCGATCCTGATGTATCGGACGAGGGCCGGATACTCCCTCCAGAATAGGCCGACGGCACCGGCCACGCCGACTGTCGCCAGCACCAGCTTGCGACTACTCATGTCCACCTCCTCGGTACCGTTTTCCCACGCGTGTCCGCGGGCTTCGGGTGGTGCGCCGCCTGCTGGGCGCTACCCCGGCGGCAGGTTGGGCATGCTCCTCGGCGCGACGGGATTGCGCCTCTTCGGTCGGACGCCGGTGGAGCGCCGAGCGTCGGCGCTGCCATCGGCGTGGTGCCCCACCTGCCATCGGTACGAACCGGTCGCGTTGCCCTGTGCAACCCCCTTGACGTGCGCGGTGGCGTCCGGCGCGACGTCGGGCTTACCGACCCGGATCTCGGCCATCTCGTCCTGCCCTCCCTCTCTTTCCTCTCAGCCCCGCCCCGCGGGGCCAGCGCGGCCCTGGCCCGTGAGATGCACCGGCCGTGCGGCCCGCACCGGGCTTGCGGGCCGGCGGCCGAGATCGGCGAAGAACCCGTCGATCGCCGGCCACACGCGCAGGCCTCCGGACAGGCCCCTCCACTCCCGCCGGATGACCGCCACGAGCCGGTGACAGTCGTCGACGGGAACGATCCAGTGCTCGTGGCGGCCGTGGGTAGTGTTCGTCAGCAGCGCCTCGACCAGCGGTGTCAGGTCACCCAGCGCCGGGCAGCGCCGCACGATGCCGCGCCACGTGCCGGGCGCGACGCCCCAGCGGGTGGCGCCCATCGGGCTGGGATAGCGGGCGCTGACCGAGCCGTCGGTCCCGACGACGAAGAACGCCAACCCCACCGGGGTACCCAGCTCGTCCGCGTCGAGTGCGGGAAGCCGCAGCCGTCGCCGGGGAACGAGCCGGAAGTGCCCACGTCCGGCCGCCTCCCGGTCGAACAGCAGCGCGCACGCCTGGCAGGCGCAGAGCAGCTCGTCGCGTTGTTCGTCGAGGATGTGCCGATGCTCCGCCGGCACGGCGGTCCGGCACATGTCGCAGCGGGCCTCGGCCGCGCCGGCGCGGTCGGTCGCGGCGCGCACAAGCCGCCGCAACGCGCCGTCGGCCGTCGGGGACATCGGGGCCGTCATGGACCCACCCCGTCGGCGACGGGCCGGGCGAGCACGGTGTCGAGGGGAACGAAGGCGGTCCGCTCGGGTTCACCCGGCGCGGGTAGGCGCCGGACGTCGGACAGCTCCGGCGCGACGGCGAGCACGGCCTGGCGAACCGCCTCGGTGACCCCCGCCGAGGTCGAGCCACACCCGCCGAGGGTCAGCCGGACCTCGGCCACCCCCCGTTCGATCCCACTCAGCTCGATCTCCCCACCCCGGTCCCGGACTGCGGGTCGAAGCTGCTCGATCGCCCGCGCGACCCGGGCCCCGACCGGCTCAGGATGGACGTCGTGCAGGACGAGCAGATGGTCGAGCAGCTCGTCGCCGGTGAACGCGGCGAGCACCTCCGGGGCTCCCGACGCGTATCCGACGGCTCGGGCCAGCGCCTCGCCGTACACCGCCGCGAGTGTTGCCACCGCGTCGATCGCCAGCTCACCACTCGGCCCCGGAATGCGCTCCACCTGCGCCAGCACCTCGTCGAGGTGGGCGAGCCGGCCCCGCACAGCGAGATCGTCGAGCCGGTGCCCACCCGCGCCGTCCGGATCAACCATGGCTGGCCCCGAACATCGGCGAGTGCACCGTGCGCAGGGTGCGGCCCCGACCGAGATACATGTGCACCCCGCAGGGCAGGCAGGGGTCGAAGCTGCGCACCGTCCGCATCACATCAACGCCCTTGAACCCCTCCGGACCGTTCTCCTCGAAGATCGGCATGTTCTGTACCGCGTCCTCGTAGGGGCCCGGAGTTCCGAAGAAGTCGCGGGGGCTGCCGTTCCACGGCGTCGGCGGGTAGGGGTGATAATTTGCGATCTTGCCGTCGCGCACCACCATGTGGTGCGACAGCACGCCGCGCACCGCCTCGTGGAAACCGCAGCCGATCGTCTCGTCCGGCACGTCGAAGTCGCAGAACACCCGGGTGTCACCCGAGCGCACCCGATCCATGCCCTGCTCGAGGAAGTACAGCGCCATCGCCGCCGCGTAGGCGACGAAGTAGACACGGGCCCGGTCCCGCTCGATCGCGTTCGACCAGGCCGGCGGCTTCCACTGCAGGTCGACGGCGGGCAGCGTGCGGCTGCGCGGCAGCGAGATGTTCACCGCGCCCCCGGTCGCGGTGACGTAGGGGGTGTTCACCAGTCCGGCGAGTGCCGTGGTGTAAAGCCGAGCGAAGGGCCCTCCCCCGGTATCCAGGGCGAGATGCTCGCCGCTGCGGGCGTCAAGCCACCGCGGGCTCATCACCCAGCTGTACTTCTCCCCGAAGTCCCGCTTCTGCGGCACCGGCAGCGTCGTCTGGTTCCACGGATGGCGCATGTCGACCGGATTTCCGAGCGGATCCCGGGTGACGAACGGCTCCTCGTTCACCCAGTCCTGGTAGAAGGAACTGCCCAGCAGGATCCGGATACCCAGATTGATCTCCACCAGGTCGGTGGTCAGCAGATCGCCGTCGACGACGATCCCGGGTGTCACGTGCATCGCCCGGCCCCAGGTGGTCATGTTCTCGTACCGGTAGTCCACGACGTTCGGATCCTGGAACGCGCCCCAGCAGCCCAGCAGCACCCGGCGGCGGCCGACCTCCTCGTAACCGGGCAGCGCCTCGTACCAGAAGTCGAACAGGTCGTCGTTCAACGCGACGGCCTTCTTGACGAAATCAAGGATCTCCATCAGCCGGCTGAGGTAGTCGGTGAACACCGTCGGTTCCGGCATCGTGCCGACCCCGCCCGGATACAGCGTGGAGGGGTGCACGTGCCTGCCCTCCATCAGGCAGAACATCTCGCGGGTGATCCGGCTAACCTTGAGGGCCTCCCGGTAGATCTCCCCCTCGAACGGGTTGAACGAACGCATGATGTCAGCGATAGTCCGCATCCCGTGCACGGCCGCGTTCGGTGCGGCGGTGGCCTCTGCCCGGGCCAGCACGCCGGGATTGGTCTGCTTGACCATCGCCTCGCAGAAGTCCACGAACACCAGGTTGTCCTGGAAGATCGTGTGATCGAACAGGTACTCGGCGGCCTCTCCGAGATTGATGATCCATTCCGCCATCGGCGGGTTCGCGATGCCGTACGCCATGTTCTGGGCGTAGACCGAGCAGGTGGTGTGGTTGTCCCCACAGATGCCGCAGATGCGGCTGGTGATGAAACCCGCGTCCCGCGGATCCTTGCCCTTCATGAACACCGAATAGCCGCGGAACAGCGACGAGGTGCTGTGACACTCGGTGACCCGCCGGTTGGCAAAGTCGATCTTCGTGTAGATCCCGAGGTTGCCGATGATGCGCGTGATCGGGTCCCACGCCATCTCCACGATCTGGGCGGGCTTCTCCCCGGTTCTCGACTGCCTGGTCGTCGTCATCGCACACTCCCTCCGGCATCGCTGGGCCCGGCCCGGACAGACCGGGTGTGCCGCCCCGCCTGCCGTCTCGCCGACGTGGGCTCCGGCCCGGTCCTAGGGGCGGTAATGCGGGTCGTAGCCGGTGGTCAGCAGCTCCCGGTTGTGCCGCCACTTCGGCTCGGTGTTCGCCGTCGCATTGGTGATGCCACGCAGCCTGCGGATGAACGACCCGTAGGGTTTGATCGCGCGCGAGGACAGGCTCCCTCCCGGCGGCATGTCCATGAACGGCATGAACTTGTCCGGGAATCCCGGCATCGTGCAGGCAATGCAGATGCCGCCCACGTTCGGGCAGCCGCCCAGCCCGCCCATCCACCCGCGCTTGGGCACGTTGCAGTTCACCACCGGACCCCAGCAGCCAATCTTCACCTGACACTTCGGCGAGTTGTAGTCCTTCGCGAAATCGGCCTGTTCGTAGTAGCCCGCCCGGTCACAGCCCTCGTGCACGGTCCGACCGAAGATCCACTGGGGTCGGAGTTGGTCGTCCAGCGGTGGCGGCGGTGCCGTGCCCGCCGCGTGGTAAAGCACCCAGGTCAGCGTCTCCATGAAGTCGTCCGGTTGAACCGGGCAGCCGGGGACGTTGACAATCGGCAGGTTGCCGGCGGAGGTGAAGTCATGGCCCAGGTAGTCGGCAAGGCCCATCGACCCGGTCGGGTTGCCGGCCATCGCGTGGATCCCGCCGTACGCGGCGCAGGTGCCGATCGCGACGACCGCCCACGCCCTGGGTGCCAGCCGGTCGATCCACCAGTTCAGGGTCAGCGGCTGGCCGGTGTCCGGATCGTTCCCGAACGACGTCCAGTACCCGTCGCCGTGGATGTTCTCGTTCGGAATCGAGCCCTCGATGACGAGGATGAACGGCTCGATGTCACCGCGGGCCGCGGCTCGGTACGGGGCCAGGAACTCCTCCCCGCCGACGGTCGGCGACAGCACCTTGTTATGCAGATGGACCGTCGGCAACCCCGGCACGAGCCCGGTGACGACATCCTCGATCGCTGGCTGGGAGGCCGCGGTCACCGACACCGTGTCGCCGTCGCAGCTCATCCCCTCGGAGATCCAGAGGATGTGCACCTCGTCGAAACCGCCGCGTCGCGAGCTCCCGGACTGCGGGTTCGTGGCCGTCATCTCGGCCCCTCCCTCCTACTGGCGGATGCTGGGGATGGACCCCACGAGCCGGGGTCTCGGACGATCTGCGCGATGAGCCGCACCGCGTCGCCGACGGCAGCCCCCGCGGCGCGGGACAGTCCCATCCGCTCCTCGACGACGGCGGGTCGGCAGCCGACGACCAGCACTCGGCCGACATCGCCACCGAGGCCCCGCAGCAACCGCAGGACCACGTCGGGAGACATGCCATGGGCGTCCATGAGGGGGATGTCATCGACGGGGGGGATGTCGTCAACGGGAATGTCGTTGACGCCGGCCCCGTCAAGTTCGGGCCGGAGCACCACGAGAGTCCCCGGTGGATCGGTCGACGGGACCGCGTCGACGAGGATCACCACGTCGTACCGGCCGTCGAGGAGCTCATAGGCGAGATGCACGCCGCGGATCCCGTAGTCGACGACGTCCACCCCGGCCGGCAGGTCCGCCGGGTCGATGCGGCGCACAACCTCCACCCCGAATCCGTCGTCGCCGAGGAACACGTTGCCGATCCCGGCGACGAGGACGCGCGGTGGACCCGCGGAGGAACCCGCGGGCGGACCCACGCGGGTGGGCGCCGGCCCGATCATGACGCACCCGGTCCGTCGGTGAGCGGTGCCAGCTCCTCGGGTGCGAAGTAGTAATGACGGCCGTACCACCGGTGCAGTTCGGCGGCCGGGTCGTCGTCCAGGGACACCGCGACGTGCCAGGCGCCGTCAACGTCCAGAAAGACGGCCTGAACCCGGGCCTCGCGCCCCCTGAGAAACATGTCGTGCGCGTCGCTTCCACAGCTGCTTCCACGGTCACGGGGATGCAGCCGGACCCGGCTGCCCTTAGCGATCATCACGCCGTCCAGGGAAACACTGTCACTGTCCGGACGGACCGACCGGTCCGCCTCCGGCTCCCACCATCGCGTGGTCGCGGCGGCAACCGGTACGCCGGCCGGCGCGGCCCCGACCGACGGAACCGGTCGCAGCGACCGGACGGCGCCATGCAGGCGGGCGAGTGTGTCCCGCGGGATCCCGTCGACCCGGTCGATAATCTCCGCGGCGCGGCGATCGGTCGCCCGAGCCTCGTGTTTCTCGTCGTCGGTCAGAGCCAGCGTGCGCAGCGAGAGGATTTCATCGATCTCGGTGGCGTCGAAGAGGTCACCCGGGCTCTCGGGGGCGATCCGGGGATGGTCGTACAGGATGATCGGCGAGGACAGCATCACGTCCGGCGCTCCGTCGGCACCGGCGAGAACGGGGAAGGTGTGGATGTTCTCACACTCCCGTGTCGCCCCGGCGGCCCAGGTCGGCGGATCGAGCAGCGAGAGGAACCGTCCCCCGCACGCACCCAGGAGGCTGTGTGTCGCGATCATCGATCGGCGCAGCGCCATCGGTCGCGCGGCGCCGGCGGGGACGTCCGCCACCGTGTTCTCGACGACCAGGCGCAGCCGGTACAGCCGGAAGGGAGCCGCAGCCCGCGTCACGGACACCCGGACCGTCGCCGAGACCGGCCACCGCCGGCGAACCACCCGAGCCGCACCGCCGCGCCCAACGTCGCGGCCCGCCGGGTTGCCGCGATCATCCAACGGCTCGATCTCCATGCCACCGGGCAGGCTCAGGCTGAACGACTCTCCACGATCAGCCTGTTCCGCCGACCGGCCCCGCACAGCCGGGTCGGCCGGGTCGGCCAGGTCAGCCAGGTCGGCCAGGTCGGCCAGGTCGGCCAGGTCGAGGGTGAGACCGGCCTCGCGCGGCACCGCCTCGTCGAAACTCAGCCGAGCAGCGCCGTCCGCCTTCAGCGCGTCGACCTCGCCGAACGCACCATCGGCCCCTCTGACCTCGACCGAACGGCGCTGGAGTTGCAGAAAGCGCAGCCGGACGACAACCGAGGCGGTCGGGGACAGCTCGAGAAGACAGTCGGTCTGCTGGCACCACGCATCCGTCGATCCGGCGACGGTCCGTGGAACCGGCCCACCCGCCTCGACCCAACGCCGCGGCGCGAGCACCCCGAACTGCCACCGCATCCGGTTCTTGCCCGAGGAGCGGCGATACGGATAGAGCAGATAGCCCTCGTACAGCACCGCGTCAGCCACTGCACGGGCCGACGCGAAACCGGCGGGACAGCTCCCACCGGCCTCGTCGGCACCGGTGCCGGCCCCCACGTCCACGTGAAGGGTGGTCCGCGCGCTGGGCGCCGTCATGGCGAGCGATGCCCAGGACAGGACGAACCCGCGAGCAGCATGACAGTCCCCCTTCGGCGGAGCCGTGGCACCACCCCTGGGGACGATGCCCACCGTACTGTAACCACATGTAACTACGCATTATGGCTATATGCAGTTACGAGAACACTCGTAGCTATTCTTCGACGGGTTGCCCGGGTGCCGCGGCCTCAAACACCGTGAGACGGCCCGCTCGACCGCGGGCGGTGGCCGGCACCCCGCTCGGCGCGCAGCCAGGCGTACCACTGGCCCAGGCCAGGCCCCGGCCTCAGACCCGGCCCCGATCCCGGGGTCGCGCGGACGCGCAGTACGTCGACCCGGGGATTGATCCGGTGAACCTGCGCCTCGTACCGCGCGACCTCAACGTCGAGGTAGGGCAGCAGGTCGCACTTGGTGAGCAGGACGAGATCGGCAGCCGCGAACATGTGCGGATACTTGGTCGGCTTGTCCTCGCCTTCGGTGACGGACATCAGCACCACCCGGGCTCGCTCGCCCAGGTCGAACAGCGCCGGGCAGACCAGATTGCCGACGTTCTCGATGAACACCATCGAATCCTCTGCTGGTTCGAGCTCACGCAGCGCACAGTCGATCATGGCCGCATCGAGGTGGCAGCCACGGCCGGTGTTGATCTGGACGACGGGAGCGCCCGTGGACCGGATGCGCTCGGCGTCGCGGATACTCTCCTGATCACCTTCAACCACCGCGATCGGCACGCCCACGCCGAACTCGCGGACGGTCCGCTCCAGCAGCGTCGTCTTGCCCGATCCCGGCGAGCCCATCAGGTTGATCGCCAGCACGTCACGGGCGAGCAGGCGGCGGCGGTTCGCCTCGGCGAGCATGTCGTTCCTGGCCAGCATCCGCTCCTCGACAACCACGGTGCGCGACGTGGTCCCCCCGTCAGGCGCGTGGCCGGCAAGCGCCGGGCCGGGACCGACGAGGACGGGGTCGACGGGGTCGACCCCGTCGAGGGAGGTCAGCCGGGGCGGCGCCGCGACGTCGTCACACCCGCAGGTTCCACACATCCCACATCACCTCCGCCGCTCGGCACGGGTGTCACCTCGACCGTAACGATCATCAGCTCGTCGCCACCGACCACCTCGACGTCGGCGCTGCCGCACGGGCAGAGCACCAGGAGCAGGCGATCGTCGGCCTCGAACGTGGCGCCGCACCGCCGGCAACGGGCACGGCCCGGCGGTTCGTCGATCTCCAGGCGAGCGCCTTCGACCGGCGTGCCCGCTGCCACCAGGTCGAAACAGAATCGGACGGAGTCGGGCACGACGCCGGACACCCGCCCGATGACCAGGTGAACCGCCGTGGCCCGCGCTGCCCCGATCCGTTCCACGATCGTGTCCACGACGTTCTGGGTGATCGCCAGCTCGTGCATCCACGGCTCCTCGGGGCCCGGGCAGCCCCACAGAGCACCCCGCTCGCGGCCGGCCCGTCGGTCTCCCTACCCGCCCGGGGTCGGGGACTACCGCCCGGTGTCGGGGACAGTCCTCTCGGGCGGCCTGACAGATCATGGCCGTCGTCATCGCGCTGACAGCCTCCCCTTCTCGATATCCCCTTCTCCATAAAGACGACAAGACTGCGCAAAAGAATATATTCCGCACCAATCTTGCTGGTGGCAGGGGTGGCGGCAAGGAACACCGTCAGCCGGATGGTTCGCCGTGGCCGCCTCGGTCCGATCCGACCGAAAAAGGGGGACTCATGGCTCTCTCGCACCCGGCACCGCTGACCGAAAATAAGCCGGCAGGACGAGGTTACCGATTTACCAGGGAGCAGCCATGACCGACCAGGGGACATTTAGCGTAGAGCCGCGGCACCCCGGCCATCCGGTGTCCTTCGAGATCGACTACCCGACAGGGGAGCGCGATCGACTCACCGTGTTCTTTCGAATTATCACGGTCATCCCGATCGCGGTCGTCCTCGCGGCGGTCGGCGGTACGGGATACGGCAGAAACAGTGCGATGTTCGGCGGCGGGCTGCTGTTCTTCGCTCCCCTGCTGCTGATTCTTTTCCGGCAGAGGTACCCGCGGTGGTGGTTCGACTGGAATGTCGCTCTACTGAGTTTCACGAACCGGGTCGTGGCCTATCTCACCCTGCTGCGGGACGAATATCCCTCGACGGAGGACGAACAGGCCGTCCACTTGACGATTCCCTATCCGGACGCCGCGCGTCTGAACCGCTGGCTGCCCCTGGTCAAGTGGCTGCTGGCGGTCCCGCACTACATCGCGCTGTTCTTCCTGTATATCGCGACGGTGGCGGCGATGATCGTCGGCTGGTTCGCCGTGCTCCTCACCGGACGCCTCCCGCGGGGACTGTTCGACTTCGTCGTCGGCGTGCTGCGCTGGACGAACCGGGTGGTCTGCTACGCGGTCATTCTGACCACGGACGACTACCCACCGTTCCGACTGCGGCCCTGAAAGGCCGTGGGTGACGGCACGGTTCCGAGGGTGGACAACCGACAGTGGGGTTCGGGTCGGCGGACGCCGTTGTCCGACCGGCCCTCGACGGATCAAGCTACGGCGGATGCCGCAGGCGCGGCCATCCAGGTCAGATCGGCCACGGTGACGACGAGTCGGCGGGCGACGTCGTCGGGCGACCGCCCCGCCTCCAACGCCTCCCGAATGGCCACCCCACGTGCTGTGCGCAGATCCAGTCTGCGCGGATGGTCAGCCCACATCAGATCATCTGCCAACGCGGCTCGCTCGAGCGGATCGGACACCTGCAGTACCTGTTCGTAGGACATCACGGGCCAATGGTTACGGCTAGTCGGATCTTTGGCAACATGTGCATGGCGACTTTCTGAGCATCGTGCGCACCCGATGCTCCCGCCATGGCCGTCCGGTGTCCGCTCGGGCAGACGTACCGACCACGGCGAGGCGACCGACGGTCAGGGCCAGGGGGTGAAGGCGAGGCAGACATCGTGGCCGCCGAAGCCGAACGACGTCGACAGCGCCGCGCCGGTCCGGATCGGCCTGTTGTCCATCGTCACCACGTCCAGCGTGATCTCGTCGTCGATCGCCTCGAGGTTGCGGGTCGCCGGGACCGTCCGCTCCCGCAACGTCAGCACGCAGAGCAGCGCCTCCACCGCGCCGGCCGCGCCCAGCAGATGTCCGGTCATCGACTTCGTCGACGTCACCGCGACACCGTCGAGCGCCGCGCCCAGCGCGCCGCGCAGCGCACGGCTCTCGGCGAGATCGCCAGCCGGTGTCCCCGAGGCATGCGCGTTCACGTGCACCACGTCCGCCGGGTCAAGACCGGCGGCGTGCAACGCCCGGCGCACGGCCCGCGCCGCCCCGGCTCCCGTCGGGTCGGGGGCTGCGACGTGATAGGCGTCGGCGCTGACCCCAGCGCCGGCCACGGTCGTGTAGACCCGGGCGCCGCGGGCGCGGGCGTGCTCGGCGGCCTCCAGGACGAACATCCCGGCACCCTCGCCGAGCACGAATCCGTCCCGGACTTTGTCGAACGGCCGGGACGCCGACTCCGGCGGGTCCTCACGGCGGGACAGCGCCTGCATCTGCGCGAATCCCACGAGCGGGAGCGGATGGACGGCGGCCTCCGTGCCACCGGCGACGGCGACATCCGCTCGACCGGCCTGGATCAGGTCGACGGCGGTGGCAATGGCCTCCGCACCGGACGCGCAGGCGCTCACCGGAGCGTGCACCCCGGCGCGGGCACCGAGCGCGAGACCCACCGCCGCGGCCGGTCCGTTCGGCATGAGCATCGGCACCAGGTGCGGGGACACCTGGCGCGCCCCGCGCTCCCGGAACACGTCGTACTGGTCGAGCAGGGTGGTGAGGCCGCCGACCCCGGAACCGACGACGACGGCGAAACGTTCCGGCTCCGGCGTGGGGGTGCCCGCGTCGGCCCAGGCTTCCCGGGCTGCGACGAGGGCAAGCCGCTGCCCCCGGTCGAGCGTGCGTGCCTCCACCCGGCCAAGCTGCGGCTCGACGGCCACCGGCGCGGCGATGCGGACCGGCAGCGACTGCGCCCACGGCTCATCGAGCCGGCGGATCCCGGATCGGCCGGCCAGCACGCCGCTCCACGTCGACGCGACGTCGCCGCCGAGCGGTGTCGTGGCCCCGAGACCGGTGACCACCACCTGCCGCGCCGCCTGCCGGCCCACCGCCTGCCTGGCTGTCGTCCGCCCGTTCGCCGTCGGGTCGGTCGTCTCGATGCTCACGCGACGCCTCCGGGAGTGAGGCTCAGCGGCAGCGACGTCAGGCCCCGCTGGATGAGGCGGCTCAGCAGGTCGTCAACGACCTGCTCGGCCCACGGCCGCATCCCCTCGATCGTGCGCGGGGTGAACGCCTTGCTCACCAGGCCGCGCAGCCGGGTGTGGCCGGGCGGTTCCATCTCCGGGTCGGACCGTGCGGGCCAATCCGGTGCTCCCAGGGACGGTGCGGCGGAATCCACGTGCGGCTCCGTTTCGATGCGCCGAGATCCAGGCGGGCGGAGGTCAGTGCCGGACCGGTGCCGGGGCCAGGTGCCGGACCGGTACCGGGCGGTCAGGACGCGTACAGCTCCTCGATCTCCTTGGCGTTCTCCTCCTCGATCACGGCACGGCGAAGCTTCAACGACGGGGTGAGCTGGCCGCCCTGGATGGTGAAGTCGTGGCTCAGGAGGCGGAACTTCCGCACCGACTCGGCCCGCGAGACCTGCGCGTTCGCCGCGTCGACCGCGGCGCTGACCTCGGCGACCAGCCGAGGGTCGGTGTGGGCGGCGGCCTCGTCCAGCTTGTGACCGCCTCGCCGGGCCCAGGCCTGCACGGCGGCCCGATCGAGGGTCACGAGGGCCGTCACGAACGGCCGGTTCTCCCCGATCACTATGGCGTTGCTGACCAGCGGGTGCAGCCGGATGCGGTCCTCCAGCGGTGCCGGCGAGACGTTCTTCCCCCCGGTGGTGATAATGATCTCCTTGATTCGACCGGTGATGTGGAGATACCCGTCGTCGTCGAGCCGACCGAGGTCACCGGTGCGCAACCACGGCTCGTGCGCGCCCGTCCGATCCGGCCAGTAGCCCGGCGAGACCTGCGGCCCAGCCACCAGGACCTCGCCCTCGTCGCTGATCGCGACGGTGGTCGCCGGCAGCGGACGGCCCGTGCTGCCCGGCCGGTCGAGCCCGGGAGCGCTGATGCTGACGGCCGTCGAGGCCTCGGTCAGCCCGTAGGCGCCGAGGACGTGCACCCCGACCCCGGTGAGGAACTCGGCGGTGGAGGGGTCGAGCGTCGCTCCCCCGCACACGACGTGGCGCAGGCGCCCGCCGAACGCCGCGCGCAACCGGCGGTACACCAGCCGGTCGAACAGCGGAGCCTGAAGCCGCGTGACGAGCCCCAGGCCGCCCTGCCCACGCCGGGCCCGACCCAGCACGCAGGCGGTCCGTTCGGCCGCGGCGAACAGGCGCCCCGAGAGTCCGCCCGCCGCCGCCGCCCGCGCGCCCTTGCGCATCTTCTCCAGCGCCGACGGAACGGTGATCAGGAAGGTGGGGCGGAAGGTGCGCAGCGCCGGGACGAGGCCCCCGGGGTCCGGCAGCAGGGCCGTCCGCACTCCGGCCCACAGACACCCGATCATGGTCACACGCCCGAACACGTGCGAGAGCGGAAGGAAAAGAATGGTACTGGCCGAGCCGGTGGCCGGACGCATCACCGGGTCCAGCCGCTCCACCGAGTTGACGGCGGCGGAGAAGACGTTCGCGTGGGTCAGCAGGCAGCCCTTCGGCACGCCGGTCGTCCCGCTGGTGTAGACGATTGTCGCGAGGTCGTCGGCCCGGACCGCGTCCCGGCGGCGGAGCACCTCGGACTCCGCGACGGACTGACCGGCGGTGCCGAGTGCCGACACGGCCTCGTCCAGCGACCAGACGCGCGTCGCGGGAAGACCCGCTGACAGGACCAGGCGCTCGTGGTCGGGTGTCTCGACGAAGCACCACGAGGCCTTGGAGTCACCGATGATGTGGTCGACCTGGTGGGCCGAGGAGGTCGGGTAGACGGGGACGGTGACCGCGCCGATGCTCCAGATCGCGAAGTCGGCAACGGCCCAGCCGTAACCGGTCCGACCCATGATCGCAACCCGGTCGCCAACCCCGACGTCGTGCGCCACCAGGCCCCTGGCGACGGCCGCGACGTCGAAGCAGAACCGGCCCGCGGTCACATCGCGCCAGCCTCCGTCCACCTGATGGGCCAGAACCGGCCGGTCGGCGACCATGGCGACCTCAGTAAGGACGGCGGCGGCCAGCCCTCGGTCGGCGGGCAGCTCAGTACCTCCGGGCACCCGCAGAATGTTCACAGTTGATCCCCTGATCCCCGTTCCCGGACGCGCACAGGTCAGCCCGGATGGTCGACGAAAAATCCCCTATTAAATGCGATGGAAAAGACGATGACAAAGACGTTCCGACATCGCACCCATCACTCCAAATGGCACCGCGAGTGGAACGGGACAAGCCCGGCCGCTTCTTCATGCTAACCGTCTTCCCAGCCCATGTGAATGGGTACGGACGTCGCTGTGGAGCTGACCGCGATGGTTTTCTCTGATCGATCCATTGTTCAGGCCTGCCGATCTTCAGGCCTGCCGATCTTCAGGCCTGCCGGTCTTCAGGCCTGCCGGATCAGCGAGCACGCACCGGCGGTCACCGAGGTCAAGGCCGCGGGCGTGCTCCGCGGCCTTGGTGCCGGGCCGGTCGCCGGCTCGTCCGACCTGGACGGATCCAGGGACGGCGGTCCCAGGAACGGCCCGGCGGCGTCGAGGCTGTTGAGGAAGGCCGTGACGACGGGCTGCGGATCCGGACGCCAGACCGCGTACGCGCCGACAGTCGGTACCGGGTCGACGAGCCGCACCGCGACGGGGCCCTTCGTGGGCACATGCGCGCCGCGATCCGCCGACGCGAAGGCCACCACCGGCCTGGTCGTGACGACGATGCCGGTGGCGCCGGAGTCGTCGACCTCCTCTGCCACACTCAGGCGGATGCCACAGCGGTCGGCGGCGGCGAGGATAGCGTCGTGCATCGCCGGGCTCTGTTCCCGGCGGAACAGCACGCATCCCTGGCCCGCCAGCTCCCGGAACGAGACCTGGCGACGGTCCGCCCACGGATGGTTTCGCCCGACGAGCGCCACCAGCGGCACGGTGAAGACCCGATGGGACCGCAACTGGGCCGCGAGAGGCCCGGCGAACACGAGCGCGACGTCGAGTTTTCCCGCGGTGAGGGCGGACAGCTGGGGGCCGCTGCGAGCCTCCCAGAGAGTGGTCGAGACGTTCGGGTAGTCAGCGTTGAGCCGTAGCAGGGTGGGTTGGAGGACCCGTTCCCCGGCGGGGAAGTTGAACCCGATGGAGATCCGACCGGTCCGGCCGGAAGCGGCCTCCCTGGCCGCCCGGACCGCCTGTCGTGCCTGTTCCAGCAGACGTCGTGCCTCCATCTCGAAGGCCCGGCCCGCCGGGGTCAACCGGACCTCCCGGGAGGTCCGGTTGACCAGTTCGACACCGATGTCACGTTCGAGACGCTGGAGCTGCTGACTGAGAGAGGGCTGGGCCAGATGGAGCCTGGCCGCGGCCCGGCCGAAGTGGAGTTCTTCTGCGATCGCCAAGAAAGAGACGAGGTATCGGAAATCGATCTTGCTCTCCATGGTACCTCCCGCGGACACGCTAGCGATCCCGAAAAACTACGGGTGAATACGGCGTGTGGAGATACGGAAGGTACGGTGTAAGATTCGCCCGACGTGGCATCCACCACGCCTCCGACCTGGCACTTGACTTCGAGCAGAATATCAGAAGCGGCTCGATCCGCGACTTTGCGGCACTATCCCCGGAAGCGGACGGGGAGCTCCGCCAGTCCTCGGATGAGCAGGTTGGATTTGTAGGGCGGCGAATCGACGAGAAGCTCGGCGGACCGGACCCGGTGGAGGAACCCCGCCAGGAAGATCTCCATCTCGAGCAACGCCAACGGCGCGCCGAGGCAGTAGTGGTGACCGAGGCTGAACGACAGGTGCCGGGACGCGCCGGAGCCTGCCACGTAGCGGCGCACATCGAGACGGTCCGGGTCGTCGAATGCCTCCGGATCACGATTGGCGCAAGCGATCAACGCCACCACACCCTCACCCGGGGAAAAGGTTCGGCCACCCACCGTCATCTCCCGGGTCGCTGCCCGGGTGTTGAGGTGGATCGGGGAGTCATAGCGTAGCAGCTCGTCGACGGCGGGCCGGATGAGATCCGGTTCGTCGCGCAGCAACGCCGTCTGGTCGGGGTTACGCAGCAACGCCAGCGCCCCGTTGCCGACCAGGTTGACCGTCGTCTCGTGGCCGGCAATCAGCAGGGTCACGCAGGTGCCGAGCAGTTCGTCCTCGGTCAGCCGATCACCCTGCTCCTCGACGGCAGCCAGCGCGCTGAGCAGATCGTCGCCACCGCTGCGGCGGCTGCGCGCGACCAGCGCACGGAAGTAGGCGAGAAACTCGGGGATGGCGTCGTTACGCTCCGCCAACGCCTCCGGAGACATCAGGACGTCCGGGTCGAACGCCCTGGCCAACGCCTGCGACCAGATCTGGATGATGCCGTGGTCGGCCGCCGGCACCCCGAGGATCTCACAAATGATCGTGAGTGGCAGCGGGTACGCGATCGTCTCGATGAGGTCGAACTCTCCGGCCCGCAGCGCGGTGTCGAGCAGATCGTCGACGAGGGCGGTGATACGCGGCCGCAGATCGGCGACCCGACCCGGGGTGAACGCCTTACTCACCAGGCCGCGCAGCCGGGTGTGGTCCGGCGGCTCCATCCACAGGAACGTCGCCGGGAACTCCTCGGCGGGCAAGGTGGGATGCAGCTGGTGGGCCTCCTGATCGTGCCCCCAGCTCTGGTTGGACAGTACCGCTACACAGTCGTCGTGCCGGGTGGCGACCCGCAGTCCGAACGGCGTCTCGTGCAGCCGGCCGGCTGCCCGCAGGCGCGCATAGAGCGGATAGGGATTCGGCCTGTTCGCGGGATCGAACAACGCGGCCAGCAGATCAGGCGCCTGGTCCGGGAGCGGTTTCCCGTGGTCGGCCGCGACGCCGGTACCGGCGTCCGCCCCGGCGAATACGGAATCGGTTGTGACTGCCATGACGTGCTCCTCATCGTCGGTCCGACGAATGCCGGCGCGGGTGGTGCCACGGAGCTCGGTTCACGGTGGGTCTCCACCTGGAAGCGCCCCGGGACCTGTGCGTTCAGGCCACCTGCCCGGAGCCTGATCGCGGCGGTGAGAAATGAGGGAATGGAGGCGATGGATGGGATGAGTAAGGACGGTGGCGGCGGGTGGGGACCCTCAGTTCCGTTCCCGAGTCTTGTCTCCTGACCCTTGTCTCCGGATTCCGGCCGGACACGGGAAACTTGCTTCGGTCGCGGTCGCGGTCGCGGTCGCGGTCGCGCGCCGAGCCGGCGACCCGGCGACCCGGCGACCCGGCGAGGTGATCGGTACATTTGATACCACCAGGACGACACCCAGGTGAACTCCCAGGAAACCATCGGATGAATTTTCCGACCGCCGGAACGATTCGGTGATGTATTGTCGGCCCTGATGGATCAATAGATTACCTAAATTTTTGTTGACGAACGACCACCATACCCACGAGCCTTTTCCTGCCGCCCGCGGCATTCATCAGCACATCCGATCATCAGTACACCCGACGGACAGAGATCAGTACACCCGACGGGCGAGTACACCCGACGGGCGGCCCGATCGGCTGCTGTTCGGCCGCCGTCGCCTCGGTGCCGGCCGGGCCCCATCCGTCGCACGGACGCGGAAGACACCCGGACGCGGAAGACAGGAGCGCGGATCATGCCTGCCATCCGGAGCGAGGTCACCTCGCCCACCTCCGCCATCTCGCCCATGTCTCCGACTCTCCATCCGCGGCCGGGCCCCCCACGGTCGGCGACGACCGGCGGGCCGACCCACGCGACCCACGGCAGCCACCCGACCGACCCGACCGGCACGACCGACGCTCGCGGGCACCATGAGCCGCTCGACGCCGAGACGTTGCACGACGCACTGGACGTCGCGGCCGCCCGGCATCCCGACACGCCCGTCACGTTCCCGTCCACCCACGAGGTGATCTCGCTGCGGGACCTCGCGGCCACCTCCCGGATCATCGCGGCCGCGCTGACGACGGACGGGGTCCAGGCCGGCGAGCGGGTTGGGGTGCTGGCCGCGAACTCGGCCGAGTTTCTGCTCGCGCTCTTCGCGATCAGTCGGGCGGGCGCGGCGGCCTGTCCGCTGCCACTGCCGACCACCGCGCACGACCTCAACGGCTATGCCGACCGGGTCTCGCGCACTACGGCGGCCGCGGGCATCCACCGGGTGGTCACCGGCGGCCGAGTGTCGGCCATCCTGCGCCGCACGGCCGACCGGCTCGGCGGACTCCGGTTCCTCCCCGCGGCTGACCTGGTCCGCGACGTCGGTCCCGCCACGCCCACACGCCAGCCACATCCGGGTCCCGAATGCCCGGTGGGTGCGGTGGGTGCGGTGGGTGCGGACGACGTCGCGATCGTGCAGTTCACCTCCGGCAGCACCGCGGCCCCGAAGGGCGTGGTGCTCAGCCACCGCGCCGTGCTGTGCGGCATCCGCGCGATCATCGACGGCATCCGGCTCGGTGAAGGCGATCACGGCGGAATCTGGTTGCCGCTGTTCCACGACATGGGGCTGTTCGCGACCCTCAGCGCGATCATGACCGGCATCCCGATGACCGTCTGGTCCCCGGCGGACTTCGTCCGTGACCCCGCCGGCTGGCTGCGCTCGTTCCTCGCCAGCGGCGCCACGATCTCGCCGGCGCCGAACTTCGCCTACGACGACCTCGTCCGGGCGATCGACCCAGACGAGGTACCCGGGCTGGACATGCGCCGGTGGCGCGTCGCGCTGAACGGAGCCGAGCCGGTCTCCGCGGTCGGCGTCGAGCGCTTCCTCGACCACTTCGCGCCGGCCGGGTTCGCCCCCACGGCGATGTTCCCCGTGTACGGGATGGCCGAGGCCACCCTGGCCGTGGCCTTCCCGCCGCTGGGCCGCGCCCCCGTGGTCACCTGGGTCGACCGGGACCGACTCGCCGCCGAGGGAATCGTGACGGAGGTCCCGCGCGAGCATCCGCGCGCCAAGGGGCTGGTCGCCGTCGGCCGGCCGGTCCGCGACATCCGGATTCGCATCGCCGACCTGCACGGTGACGTCCTGGCCGATCCGCTCGGCGACGGTCTGGCGCCGAGCCTGCGGGTGGGCGAGATCCAGATCCGGGGTGGTTCGGTCACCTCGGGCTACCTCACCGCGGGGGGCCTGACGACCGGGGGCTTCACAGCGGACGGCTGGCTGCGCACCGGCGACCTCGGCTTCCAGCGCGGCGACGATCTGTTCGTGACCGGCCGGGACAAGGAAATGATCATTATACGCGGCGTGAACTACTACCCCGAGGACGCCGAAGCGGCGGTGCGTGACCTTCCGGGCGTGCACCGACGTCGCGTCGTCGCCTTCGGCTCCCCCGACCAGCCGGACGCCGCCGGCAGCCCTCCGGACGCCACCGGAGCGAAGGCTGCCGGCGGCGTCACGGTGGTCGGCGAGACCGCGCTGACCGAGCCCGCGGACCGAGCCCGACTCGCGACCGACCTGCGGATGGCGGCGACTGCGGCGCTGGGGCTGTCCACGGTGACGGTGCGTCTGGTCGAGCCCGGCGCGCTGCCCCGCACCTCCAGCGGCAAATTCCAACGGCTGGCGGTACGCGACCTGGTCGGGCGCGGCGTGCTCTGACCCGCAAGCCCAGCGTCCAATTCCGCACACCCACCGCGTTCCGCGCCCATCGACCAGGGAGCCCGATGCACAGCCACCTGATGACGCCGAGCCCTGACGGCCCGCGGGAAGCCGACGATCCGGAGGACTACCTGAGCGTGCCGTGGTCCGTGCTCGCGGACTATCGGTGTTTCGGCTGCTCGCCGCACAATCCGCACGGGCTGCAACTACGCTTCTCCGCCCACGCCGACGGCATCTCGACCCGTTTCCGGCTCGAACGCCGGCACGAGTCCTATCCCGGCGTCGTGCACGGTGGCCTCATCGGAGTGATCGTCGATGAGACGATGGGCAATCTGATCGTGCTGCAGGTCGGGCTCACCGCGTTCACCACCGCGCTGCGGGTACGCTACCTCGCCCCGCTGAGCGTCGGCGCCGAATACCGCTGCGTCGCCCGGCTGCGCGGCGTCCCGGATGCTACCCCCGGCCGCGGGGACGCGGCACCGGTCGGCGGCACGGCCGGCGGCACGGCCGGCGGCGTAAGCGGCGGCAGAGCAAACGGGCTGGTGCACGCCGAGGCCGAGCTCCTCGACGAGGCCGGGACGCTGCTCGCGACCGCAAGCGCGACCTACCGCCCGACCCCGATGGACACCGCCCGGGACCGGATGATGCTGAATCCGACCGAGGCCGACCGCGTCGCGCAGGCGCTGGCGGCGACGCTCACCAGACCACCGGCCACCGGGTCCACCGCCGCCGGCCTCCCCACCTCAGAGGAGCACTGAATGTCCGTGTCGTATACGGAGATCGTCACCACCGTCACCGCCATCGTCGCTCGTGAGCTCGGCATCCCGATCGAGGACCTGGCTGCGGACGCCGATCTGCGCTCCGTGGAGGGTGCGGACTCGGTGAAGGTGCTCCGGATGATCGCCCGGGTGGAACGCGAGTACGACGTCGAGCTCGAGGACGATGACGTCTTCTCGGCGGTCACCGTCGCCGAGGTCGCCGACGTCGTCCAGGCTGCGCTGCAGGTGCAGGCCGCATGAGCTCGCCCGTCACCACCGCGCCGGAGGCGGCGGCGGGCCTCGCCACCGAACCCACGACGAGCACCGAACCCACGACGAGCACCGAACCCACGACGAGCGACACCAATCAGCACTACGACCTGCCGCCCGAGGTCTTCGGCCTGTTCCTCGATCCCCTGCGCAAGTACAGCTCGGGTCTCTACCGCACGGAGCACGACACCCTCGAGCAGGCGCAGATCGCCAAGCTCCACTTCGTCGCCGATCGGCTCGGCCTGCGCCGCGGTGGTCGCGTCCTCGACATCGGATGCGGTTGGGGCTCGCTGACGCTGTTCATGGCGGTCGAGTACGAAGCCGAGGTCGTCGGGGTCTCCCCCGCAGGGCGACAGCACGCCTACATCGCGCAGCGAGCCGCCGAGCTCGGCGTGAGCGACCGCGTCACCACGATCCAGGGCCACTTCGAGACGGTCGAGCTGCCCTCGGGGAGTTTCGACGCGGTGACGATGCTCGGCTCGATCGTGCACATGCCCGACCTCGATGTCGTGTTCCGGCGGGCCCGGGCGCTGCTGCGCCGCGACGGACGGCTGTACGTGTCGGAAAGCTGCTTTCGCAACGCGGCCACCCGGGCGGCGTTCGACCATCGGGAAGGGACCGAGTTCGTCCGCGCATCGATCTTCGGCTGGGGGGACATGCGGCCGCTGTCCGACCTCGTCGCCGGCGCCGAGGACGCCGGTTTCTCCCTGGCGAGCCTCGACGATCTCACCGACGACTACCGGCGCACCATCGACGACTGGCTGGTGAACGTCGACGCGGCCGCGGAGCGGATCGACGCGATCCGCCCGGGAACGGCCGCGACGCTGCGCCGCTATCTGGAGGTCGCGAACGCCGGCTGGGGCTACACCACCAAGCACTACGCGCTGGTGTGCCGCAAGGCACGCTGACCGCCGCCGAGCGAGGAACGGGATCCACATCATGACGGCATCCGACATTCTCCGGCCGGCGTTCGGCCAGGCCCGCGGCGTCGAACCACCGCGAGCCCCCGCACGCCCGGCCCTGGCGCCGCTGCTTCCTCCCGCCGAGGTCGAGGCGGCCGTCATCGCCTTCCACCAGGCGGGTTCCACCACCCGCCGCTTCGACGTCGAATCGACATTCGCCTGGGAGAACGCCGACGCCGGTCGGCTCACCGAGGGACAGCGCTCCGCGGTCCGGTTCATCACGTTGATCGAGGACCACCTGCCCGGCTACTTCGGCGTGTACGAGCGGGCCTTCCCGCTGAACCCCGACGTCGACGTCGAGACCTTCGTGCACAACCGGGAGCTTTACCACTTCACCGTGCGTTGGGCGCAGGAGGAGGACAGCCACGCCCGGGCACTGTTCCGCTACCAGGTCGCCGCCGGCATCGCCGATCCCGACGAGCTGCGGCGGGAACTGGCGACCGAGGGGCGCAAGCACTTCGAACTGCCGCACGACCACGCGGTCTCGCTGTTCGCCTACGCCCTGGTCCAGGAGAAGGCGACCCAGCTGTACTACCAGCAGCTGCGGGCGGTCGTCGGCGATCCGGTGTTGGCCGATCTGCTGAACCGGCTCGCCAAGGACGAGGCCCGGCACTTCACCTTCATGGCCGACATCGTGGAACGGTACCTGCGCCGCCACGGCGACGCCGTCATCGAGCCGATCCGGGAGGTTATCGCGCACTTCCGGATGCCACTGGCCGACACGATCCGGGGTTACTGGCGCTGGGCCCTGCGGATCGCCGAGACTGCCCGCTACGATCACACCGACGCCTACCCGCACCTCATCCGAGTGGTCAACCGGGCGGTCGACGTCCGCACCGACAAGGTCGACGAACTGGTTCGCTTCGTCGACGCCTGCCGGTCGACGACCCTGGACACCCCGTAGGTCCCTGCCAGGACCAGCGCAGCAGCAGTGGCCGTCCCACGAACCGGCGGCCGGTGAATTTGCGGGAGCTGAGCGCGGTCCGCGATCCCTGGACCGTGCTCAGCTCCCCACGACTCGGCCGCCACACGATCACGCGCACGATCACGCGGACGCGTCCCGGCTGGGACGCGTCCGCGTGGATGGCCGCACGGGAAACTACCGGATCCGTTCGTGACAGGCCCGGTACCGGCAAACCCGGCACCGTCAGGCCCGGTACTGACGAACTCGATCGCCGAAGCGGTCAGGGCATCGCCTCCACCAACGCCTGCCGGATGTCGGAGTTCCGGTTGAACTCCCGGCCGAGAACGCTGCCGAGCGCCTTGCGGATCTTCACTTGGAGCTGTTCCAGCGTATCCGGCTCGGAAACCCGCAAGAACACCTCGAACGCGGTGTCAATGGTCTCGTGGCCCTGAAGATCCTCGAGCAGGCGGTGCTTGAACTCCCCCACCGGATGCTTGATCCGGTTGTTCGACATGTAGAAGTGGAACGTCTCCAACACGGACACGAGCTCGTGCGGATTCCGCTCCAGCCGGCGCTTCGCGAAGTACATGAACTCCCGGGCATGACCGGCCTCGTCCCGG
Organism: Frankia sp. BMG5.23; assembly: GCF_000685765.2. Classification (NCBI taxonomy): domain Bacteria; kingdom Bacillati; phylum Actinomycetota; class Actinomycetes; order Frankiales; family Frankiaceae; genus Frankia; species Frankia sp. BMG5.23. The sequence goes on along the minus strand of NZ_JDWE01000044.1, from coordinate 9,193 downwards.
CTGGCGCGCAGCATGAGGTCCGCCAGCACCGGCTCGCGCACCCACTCCGACATCGTCCGGTAGACCGTGTTCACCGTCATCTCCGAGATGACGTTGGTGATCAAAGTGGCGCTCGGCGTGGTGCCCGGCACGTAGGGCTCGCGCAACGCCTCGATCCGGCGCTGGTCGATCTGGGCGTCCACCGCCTGCAGCCACGCCCGGAAGGCGTAGTGGTGCTGGAGCTCCTGGTAGCCCCAGATGTTCACGAAGGCAGAGCAGTCGTAATCGTCGGTGAACTCGTTGAGAAAGCCGTGCACCGCCGCGATGGAGGTGGCCTCACCCATGACCGCACCCTTGACCAGCGCAATATACTCGGGCTGGACAAGATCCCTGCGGATCTCGTCCAGCGGCAGGTCGACCAGCTTCCACTGCAGCCGCTCATAGTGCTGGAATACGTCAAAGCTGTGCGCGTTCTCGATGGTGTCGGAGGTCGCCATGCTGGAATCTCCCCTGGCCCGGTCCCGTCGACCTGTGCGGACTCGTTTCTATTTCACCACAGTTGGTTCGACAATATCAACGGCCAGTCATTACGTCATCCCATCGATCGATGGGAACAGGCTATGGCGCCCACGACGAAGTCCTTGGATTTTTATGATGTTCTCGCCCAGGATTCCGGGAAGATTAACCCACGAGTCGATCCGGCGGGCCGCCAATACCTCATGGCTGCTCTGGCTCCATGAACCTGCTCCAGGCACCTGCTCCATGCACCGCGCGAGAGACCGGGCAAGAGGGAGTTCATGTGACACCTGCTGCGCACGCTGCTGACGCGGGTCGAGAAGCTGGAGCTGCCTGGAGCCGCTCAGCGACAGCCGCCAGGACAAGCCGAACGTCAACTTCCGCGGCCCTGACGGACTCCCGGCCGCCCCGCGGCAGCCGGGGGCACGCCGTCGTCCTCGGCGCCGGGATGGCCGGGCTCCTCGCGGCCCGGGTGACGGCCGAGTTCTTCGACCGGGTGACGATCATCGAACGAGACGACCTCACCACCGAGGGTACTCGCCGCGGCGTCGCGCAGGGATCCCATCTGCACGCCCTCACCGAACGAGGCCGGTTGTGCCTGGAGGAGCTGTTCCCCGGGTTCACCGACACCGTGACCGGCCACGGCGCGCCTCGCGCCCACATGCTCGTCGAGACCCGGTGGTACGTCCGCGGGCGGCGATTGTACCCCACCGACACCGGGCTCACCTCCCTGCTGGCGAGCCGGCCGCTGCTGGAGAGCGTGCTGCGGGAGGCCGTACTCGCCCGTTCCCAGGTCCGCCTGCTGCAGCGGGTGCGCGCCGTTGGGCTGGTGGGCCGGCCCGGCCCGGGCGGTCCGGACGAACCCGGCCGGATCGTCGGGGTCCGGGTCGAACGCCTCGACAGTGGCCCGCGGCCGGACGACGCCCGAGTCAACGGCACCCAAGCCAACGGCACCCGGCCCGACAGCAGCACCTGGCCCGGCGGGGTACGCCCTGCGGATGCGCACCTCGACGGCGGCGAGGTCATCGAGGCGGAGCTGGTCGTCGACGCGACCGGCCGCGGCTCCCGGGCAGCGGACTGGCTCGCCGCGCACGGGCTGCCCGTGCCCGTGCGCGAGCAGGTCGACGTCGACCTCGGCTACGCATCCCGCGTCTACCGGCGACGCGCGAGCGACCTCGACGGCCAACGTGCGGTTATCATCTCGACGATCCCCGGGCTGCGCGGCGGTGGCGCCGTCGCGCAGGAGGACGATCGGTGGATCGTCACCCTGGCCGGCATGCTCGGCGAGCATCCGCCCACCGACCCGGACGGGTTCGCCCGCTTCGCGGCAACCCTGCCCGCTCCCGACATCGCCCGGCTCATCGCCGACGCCGAGCCGCTCGGGGATCCGACCCCCTACCGCTTTCGCGGATCGGTGCGACGCCCGTACGCACGCCTGCGCGAGCCCAGCGCCGGCTTCGTCGCCCTCGGGGACGCGGTGTGCAGCCTCAACCCGCTGTACGCCCAGGGGATGACGGTCGCGGCCCAGCAGGCGCTGGCGCTGCGGGACGCCCTGCGGGACACGCCGGACGCGCTCGGCCCACCCGCCGCCCGCACCGACGCCGATCTGCCCCGGCGGTTCTTCACCGCCGCGGCCGTTCCCGCCGACCTGGCCTGGGCTCTGGCCACCGGAAATGATCTAGGATACCCACAGGTGCAGGGGCGGCGCACCCCGCGGATCAGGCTGGTCAACGCCTATCTGCCCCACGTGCACGCCGCCGCGCATACCGACCCGGTGGTGGCCCGGGTGTTCATGCGAATCATCAATCTGGTCGAACCGCCGTCGGCCCTGCTGCGACCGGACGTCCTCACTCGGGTGCTACGCGCCCGCCGCTCCTGATCCTCCACGCCGGCGGCCGGCTCCGGGTGCCGTGGGATGCGCACGTGCCCGGGACCGCGCCGGGCCGGGAATCCCCGCCTCAGCCACCGAGCTGGGCGGGTTCACGGCTGGACACCACTCGCGCTCATGGCCGCGACGACACGTTCACGGTGTTTCGCCGCGTAGGCTTCTCGATTGTTCAGTCGGGGGAACTGTTCCCCCGGAACCGGCACACCGAGGAAGTCGCACAGGGGCCCCCACCCCTGGGCGACGTCGAATACCAACAGACGGTCGGCTGAGATCTCGCGTTGCACCGCGGCATTGTGCTCCGCGAAGACCTGTAGGGCGTGGTCCTTGTCTGCGAAACGCCCCTTGAAGACACCGTCCCACACCACCAGATTCATCATGGTGATCACGCGCATGGCTTCCGCGCTCATTCGCGCCGGTCGGTTCGATATCGCCTGGAACAGTGTGCTCCGCGCACTGTCATACCACTTTTCCGGGTCGCGAACCGTAAGAATCACTCGAGCCGACGGGTAGTGGTCCGCAAGCTCCCGCCAGAACCGGGCTCCCGGCCAATCGACTGTCGATCTGTACTGGCCGTACAGCGAGTCCCAGTCCACAGGAGCGCCTTCAGCGGCACTCGTCCATGCGGCAATGGTCTCTCGGTGCGCGAGGACCTCGTCCATGTGATGACAAGGGCCGTAACCGAGCTGTTCGAGGGCCAACTTGAGCGAAAGCGTTCCGGTGCGCCCGAAGCCCGCACCAATGATGTTGATCATTTCCCTCCTCCGTAGACAACGGATGCAACATTAACGACCATTCCGTTGCGAGTCCAGAGGGAATTTTAATAATCTACCATTCTGGTAGGGATTGTGTAGTTGTAAGTATCCTAACTGCCCACACCCGGTTGTCCGGTGTAGTTTTATGGAGGATTCAGGATTCAGGATTCAGGATTCACCACGGCGCCGCGGCCAGGCGGGCACGGCCTCCGCCGGGGATAGCGGACACGCGGGCAGCGGCCCCGCCGCCGGGTCAGCTGCCGCCGCCACTGCCGCCGGTGACCTCGATGTGCCTGGGCTGACTCTTCCTGGACTTGGCGAGCCGGATCGTCAGCACCCCGTCGTCCAGCGACGCACTGACCGACTCCGGGTCCACCTCGCCCGGCAGCACGATGCGATGTTCAAACCTGCCCACCCGGCGGGTCTGACGGCGTAGCACGCCCTTCCGTTCCCGCTCCTTGATCTCACCGGTGACCCGAAGCTCGTTATCCTGCAGGTCGATCGAGACATCGCGGCCGCGCACCCCGGGGAGCTCGAGTTCGACGATGTAGGCATCGTCGGTCTCCTCGATGTCGACCGGGATGACGGCGGCGGCCAGCAGTCCCACCGGTCGGCCTTCCGCGCCACCGACGACCTCATCGAGCAGGCTTCCCATCCGGGTCCAGGCGTCCTCGATCTCCCGGAACGGATCCCACCTGATCACCGGGGCCGGACGTTGGCTGCTTCGCACCGGAAATGCCATGATGTTCCTCCACTCGTCAATATCATTTCGACATCATTCGATTCGACCACACAATCAGCTGTTATCGGTCAAACACTTCCATCGCCGTCTCCCTGGTCGTCGGCGGGTAAATCGGCCGCGGCGGGAAACACTGACCACTGCTTCGGGGTTGTTCCGCAACCGCCGGAACGGTGAACAACCGGCGCGACCTCTCCGGGACGGCCACCGCCTGGGCACACAGCACCCGGGCAGGTGTGGAGGCCGCGAAGCACGGCGGTCCCGCCATCCCCTCGAATCAGTTTTCCTCATCAAGACGAGCCGGCGGGACCCTGGCCCTGTCCGCTGACGGACAATGAGCCCAAAGTCCTTCTGCCCAGCTCCGCCCGCACGAAACCACAGCCGGGCGACGGTGCGGGCATCGCGGCATCCCGCCCTGCCCCGGCTGGTCGCGCGGCTGAACGCACTCCCAGGGGCTCCTCGAGCACCTCGGCGACCAGCCCGCGATCGTGACCACGCTGCAGGAATGGCATGACATCCTCGCGGCTGTCAGCCGGCAATCCGCCGAGACGGATCCGCTGCCAGTGGCACAGTGGCGTGCGCTCGCGGCCGGCCTGCCGCGTTCCCCGGAGCCCGCCGAGGGCGCGCGTCAGACCGCCGCGGCCGGCACCGGGGCGAGGGCGAGACCCGTCCCCGGCAGGGCGGCCCGCACCTCGGCGGCGAGCAGGTTCCAGTCCGTCACGCGGGCCGAGGTCAAGCGGTAGGCCAGGCCGACGCGCCGGTGCGGCGCGGGCCGGCGGAACGTGGCGACGGCCAGGCCCCGCCCCTCGCCGACCTCGACTCCGACAGCGGCGGCGGGGACGAGGGTCAGCCCCAGGCCACCGGCGACCATCTGGACGATCGTCGACAGGCTCGCCGCACGCAGGGTGGAACGCTCCCGTGCCCCTGCCTCCCGGCAGACCTCGAGTGCCTGGGCCCGGAAGCAGTGCCCGTCCTCCAGCAGGAGCAGGTCCTGCCCGCCGATGGCTGCGACCGGCACGGCAACGCCACCCGCCAGCGGGTGCTCCGCGGGGGTGACGAGGACAAAGTCCTCGTCGTACAGCGGGATCTCGGCTGTCCCCGGCTCATCGGTGGGCAGAGCGAGCAACGCGAGATCGAGCGCACCGCCGCGCAGCTCCGCCAGCAGGGTGGCCGTCTGAGACTCCCGCAGCCGCAGCCGCGCCTGCGGCCACCGTTCCCGCAGCGTCGGCAGCAGCTGTGGGAGCAGGTAGGGGGCCACCGTGGGGATGACCCCAAGACGGATGTCACCGACCAGGGGTTCCCGGGCCCGGATGGCCAGTTCACCGATGTCGTCGACGGCACCCAGTACCCCCCGGGCCCGCCGGACGATCTCCTCCCCGAGCCCGGTGAGCAGGACGCTGCGGGTGGTGCGTTCCACGAGCTGGACGCCCAGGGTGCGCTCAAGCGCCGCCACCGCGCTGGACAGCGTCGGCTGGCTGACGTGCAGGGCCGCCGCGGCGCGGCCGAAGTGCCGGTGATCGGCCACTCCGACGAGGGCGCGCAGCTGGGCCAGGGTCGGGTGCGGACTAGCCATAGATTGAGGCTATCAAAGTTGCGGAATTTTTCGATTTCTCTTCCGAGTCGCCGACCGTGACAGTGTGACAGTTATGACAGTGGAGTCATCCCTGCGCGGCTTCTCGATCGACGAGGCCGTCAACGAGGCCATCAACGACGGCCGCGGCCATCTACTGGGGCCGGCGCCCCGGCTGTTCCACCGCACGCGTTCCTGATCGCTCCTGATCCGTCTATGCCCGGAGGGTCCCATGTCCGAGAACCATGACGCAGTCGTGTACAACACGAACGCGGAGAACGGCGGTGGCTGCCCGGTCGCGCACGGGCGCGCCCCGCACCCCACCCAGGGCGGCGGAAACCGCGGCTGGTGGCCGAACCGGCTCAACCTGAAGATCCTCGCCAAGAACCCCGCCGTGGCCAACCCCCTCGGCGGGGAGTTCACCTATGCCGAGGCCTTCCGGACCCTCGACCTCGCCGCCGTGAAGCAGGACATCGCGGCGGTGCTGACTACCTCGCAGGCCTGGTGGCCGGCCGACTACGGTCACTACGGCCCGTTCATCATCCGGATGGCGTGGCACAGCGCGGGTACCTACCGCATCAGCGACGGTCGCGGTGGTGCGGGTGCCGGCCAGCTGCGTTTCGCTCCCCTCAACAGCTGGCCGGACAACGCGAACCTCGACAAGGCTCGCCGCCTGCTGTGGCCGGTCAAGAAGAAGTACGGTCAGAAGATCTCATGGGCCGATCTGATGATCCTCGCCGGCAACGTCGCCCTGGAGTCGATGGGCTTCGAGACCTTCGGCTTCGCCGGCGGTCGGGTGGACGTCTGGGAGCCTGACGAGGACGTCTACTGGGGCCCCGAGACCACCTGGCTCGACGACGAGCGCTACACCGGCGACCGGGAGCTCGAGAATCCCCTCGCCGCCGTCCAGATGGGTCTCATCTACGTCAACCCGGAGGGCCCGAACGGCAACCCGGACCCGATCGCCGCGGCGCGCGACATCCGCGAGACGTTCCGCCGGATGGCGATGAACGACGAGGAGACGGTCGCCCTGATCGCCGGCGGCCACACCTTCGGCAAGACCCACGGCGCGGCCAACCCGGACGAGCACGTCGGCCCGGAGCCCGAGGGCGCCCCCATCGAGGAGCAGGGCTTCGGCTGGACGAGCACCTTCGGCACCGGCAGGGGTGGGGACACGATCACCAGCGGGCTTGAGGGTGCGTGGACGAACACCCCGGTGAGCTGGGACAACAGCTTCTTCGAGATCCTGTTCAGCTACGAGTGGGAGCTGACGAAGAGCCCCGCCGGTGCGAACCAGTGGAAGCCGAAGGACGGTGCCGGTGCCGGCACCGTCCCCGACGCCCACGACGCAGCGAAAAGCCACGCCCCCACGATGCTGACGACGGACCTCGCCCTCCGGTTCGACCCGATCTACGAGCCCATCTCGCGGCGCTTCCTGGAGAATCCGAGCGCGTTCGCGGACGCGTTCGCCCGGGCGTGGTTCAAGCTGACGCATCGTGACCTGGGGCCGGTCGCGCGCTACCTCGGCCCGGAGGTCCCGACCGAGACGCTGCTGTGGCAGGACCCGCTCCCGGCGGTGGCCCACGAGCTCATCGACGCCGCGGACGTCGCCACTCTCAAGGGTCAGATCCTTGCCTCGGGCCTGTCGGTCTCCCAGCTGGTCTCCACCGCGTGGGCGTCGGCCTCGACGTTCCGCGGTGGTGACAAGCGCGGCGGCGCCAACGGTGCGCGCATCCGCCTCGAACCACAGCGCGGTTGGGAGGTCAACGAACCCGACCAGCTGGCGGCGGTCCTGCGCACGCTGACGAGAATCCAGGAGGTCTTCAACGCCGCCCAGACCGGCGGCAAGCAGGTCTCACTCGCCGACCTGATCGTGCTCGCCGGTGGTGTTGCCGTCGAGCAGGCCGCCGCGAACGCCGGCTTCGACGTCGAGGTCCCCTTCGCACCGGGACGTACCGACGCGTCGCAGGAGCAGACCGACGTGGAGTCGTTCGCGGTGCTCGAGCCGACGGCGGACGGGTTCCGCAACTACCTGGGGAAGGGCCACCGCCTGCCGGCTGAGTACCTTCTGCTCGACCGGGCGAACCAGCTGACCCTGAGCGCCCCCGAGCTGACGGTCCTCGTCGGTGGTCTGCGGGTCCTGGGCGCCAACTACCAGCAGTCGCCGCTCGGCGTCTTCACCGCGACCCCCGGGTCGCTGACGAACGACTTCTTCGTCAACCTGCTCGAGCTGGGCACGACGTGGAAGACGACGTCCGAGGACGCGAACACCTTCGAGGGCCGCGATGCCGCCACGGGCAAGGTCAGGTGGACCGGCAGCCGCGCCGACCTCGTCTTCGGTTCAAACTCCGAACTGCGCGCGCTCGCGGAGGTCTACGCGAGCGACGACGCGCGGGAGAAGTTCGTGCACGACTTTGTCGCGGCGTGGGTCAAGGTGATGAACCTCGACCGGTTCGACCTCGTCTGATCCTGGTTCACCTCGCCCGATCCTGACGTCCAGGTCGGCCCGTGCCGGGCCACCTGGACGTCCTCGGTCCCGTCGCCATGGGCCTGAGGACGTGACGGTCGTGACGGTCGTGACGGTCGTGACGAGCTCGTCCGCCGAACAGGTGCCGGCGGCCGATCGGCGTGACAGGCGTCACCAGCACCCCCATACCTTCAGATAATCGACTGATCCTGCTAGACAGAACCAGTACCCGGGGAAACCTCGACGTCGCAGTACGATCCCGCGGGGACGACCATGATCCTTTGTGATCCCGTGCCGCCCCTGCCGGAACGGCTCCCTCCCGCCGCCCAGGCCGTCCAGCCGCTGTCCCGGCCACGCTCCCCGTTCCCGTACTAAGCCGGGGGTCAACGACTCTCGCCTTCGAAGATCTCCCTCACCGCCGCCGCGCGCGGGACGAGCGGTAGCGTGCGCGCCGCCAGCCTTCCTCTGGACACGCCTGGCGACTGGCCCGCGCGCCCACCCGAGGCACGGGAGAAACCCTCGGCATCCGGTCTCCTCGATCCCCTGCTGCTCTCTGTGCCCAGCCCTGGGCCGGCGACCGCCACGGTTCGGCGCACCGGCTGCCGTTGCACCGTTCGTCTCCCTCCCCCTCGACACGGAGGTCGAGGCGGCGGTCACCGTGCGACGCGTAGGTCGACAACTCACTGTAGTCGACTCCGAGCTCGGATCGGCGGGATCCCGGGCGAGCGTGCTTGTGCGTTTTCTCGTCTCGCGCCTCACCGTCCATTGACCCCTTCAAGGACGCGCTGGTCAACGCCTGTTCGAGGGACCAGACGGAGCGGGGACCGCGGCAGTCCGGTCGAGCGCGCCCGCACCCGGGCCGAGTCGGTCAGGTCGACATTTTTATTAACTCTGCGTAACAGAATGCGGAATACAACGTGGTCCTTCACCGCCCCGGACCGGAGGACCACCCCCATCGCTGCCACAATGCGACTTCGTAAGCACGGTTCGTAGTCAGACGGCACCAAAGACCACTAGCCACACATCCGACATCGCAGTCCGGAGTCTGGGGAATACCAGATTCCGGACAGCACGATCATCAGGGGGATCAAGAGATCATGACGTTAACGCATCCGACCGAGACGCCGACGAGCCTGATGACCGGGCATCCGGTTCGACTGGCCCGCCCGGGGGAGACGGACGACCGCGAGTCGCGCCCCGCCCGGGACACCACCACGACAATCACCCGAACCGGCACCCCCGGCATCGGCGGCATCACCGCCACCGGCCCCGGCCACCCCCT
>NZ_JDWE01000043.1:1535-36446 GCF_000685765.2 Frankia sp. BMG5.23 | reverse complement strand
CATGATCTACCCCTCGACCGGAGGCCGACCGAAAGCGCGCCGTATGCTGACCGAGACCACCCCCACCCAGGACCGGCTCGCCGAGATCTTCGGCCTCGCGAGGTGGGCACCCCGGACTTAGGTAATACACATCCGGAAGATCAACTTTGGTCATGAGCTGCGAAAACTCCAACCAAGATCGAACTATCTAGGAAACTCCCGCTAGGGAAGCAACCACGTGTGCGGAACACAATAGTCAGGCCGCCTGACAGGCCAGCCGTTGCGACGGCTCGGAAGCCTCGTGGGCAGAGCCTTCCCGCGCGTGGGGATCATCGGGATGGAGACGGAGGCGCGTCCCACCTTGACCTAGATCAATACGCCGCCCGCTCAGGGGACTGTCCCGCTCGTCGGCATGAGCGAACGCGGGTCTGTGGTATCGGCTGACAGCAGCCCTTCTATCGGTCGCGCCGTTCCGCCAAGCGGTTCGGGTCAAGGGCGCCTGTGTGCATGGCGGTGTTGGTGTCGGCGAGGGTCCATTCGTCGGTGGTGAGGAGGTGGTCGACGAGGGCGGTGTGGGTGCCGACGTGCCAGAGAGCGGTGAGGGGTGGGAGGTCGCCGAGCAGGGTGGCTTCGGTGGTAGTCAGCCCCATGTCGGTGAGCAGATGGCCGACCTGTTCGGGGTTCTGGTGGAGGAAGACGCGGACGGAGGTGGTGTTGAGGAGTCCTTCGGCGATGCGGGCGGTGGCGCTGCCGGTGTCGACCTGGGAGTGCAGGTCGGCGAGGGCGTGGGTGATGAGGATGTTCGCGGCGCCCCATTGGCGTCCGAGTCGCCACTGGTCCTGGAGGAACTTGACGATGGCGAGGTCGTCGAGGGCGATCCACGCCTCATCCAGAATGGTGATCTTGTGCTGGTGGGTCTGTCCGTACATGACGGTCTGCAGCCAGCCGGCGGCGGCGGTGAGGACGAGGCGCAGCGCGCGGCGGTGGGTGAGCAGCGCGGACAGGTCGAGGATCAGGCCGGGGGCATGATCCCAGAGGCCGGGGGTGGTGGGGCCGTCGCAGATGCCGCGCAGGTCCTGTTCGAGGATGGTGGCGCAAGCGTCGAGGAGGGGGCGGCGGCGGTCAAGGAGTTCGGTGGGGGTGGTGTCGAGGTCGGCGGCGAGGGTGTGGTCGGGGTGGGCGAGTAGCCGGCGGACGTCGACCAGGGTCGGGGTGGTCTGGTGGGTGGCCAGGTGGCGGGCGACGGCGGTGAGCAGCCGCTGCTGGCTGACCGGGAGTTCGGCTTGGCCGAGGGCGACGGCGAGCAGTGCCGTGAGCACCGCGGCGCGGCGGGCCACCTGGTCGTCGAGACCCGTCCGGGCGGAGACGGCGCCGACGCCGGGGCCGGTGCCGATGTCGAGGGGGTTGACGCGCAGGTGGCCGCCGGGGCGGAGGCGCAGGGTGGCGTATCCGAGGCGGTCGCCGAGGGGGGTCCATTCGCCTTTGGGGTCGATGACGGCGGTGAAGCGGGGCCGGCCGTGCAGGGCGGCGAGCGCGGCGGCGCGGTGCACGTACGATTTGATGATCGCGGATTTGCCGTAGGCGCCGGCGCCGGAGACAACCATGTTCGGTCCCTGGATGAGGCCGGCCTGGTAGGCGTCGATGATGTCGAAGTGGAAGGCGCCGCCGGCGAGCCGGTTGGCGCCGAGGAACACGCCGTGATCCCCGAGGCCGGCTTCGATCGACCAGGGGTTCACCACGCACAGGTGTGCGGTGGTAGCGACGTTCCACGGCAGGGCGAGCCGGGCGCCTTTCGGCCCCCACCGGCCCCATCCGCGTTCTCGCCCGGGTCCGCGTTCGTGTCGGCGTTCGTGTTCTCGGCCGTTCCGGGTGAGAGGGTTGGGCATCAGGGTGCTCCGGTGACGGTCGGCCGGGGTGCGAGGCCGAGGGGGAGGGTGGCGGCCCAGGCGGTGTGATGCCGGCCGTGCAGGGGGCGCAGGTCGACGATGCCGCAGCGGGCGGCCAGGTCGACGATCGCGGCGGACGCGTCGTCGAGGTCGTGCCGGCTGGGGGCGGTGACGTCGAGGAGGCCGAGGTAGGCGTATTCGGGGTAGCCGGCGGTGAGTTCGGCGTCGCGGCGGTCGATGTCGTCGTGGGCCTGGGTGAGGTGGACGGGGACGCGGAAGGCATGCCGGTCGCGGAGGTGGACGGCGGTGTCGACGGAGACGGTGTCGCTGTTGATGCGCCGGCGGGAGACCCGCCACGGCACCGGGGTCATTGTGAGCGCGAGGGTGCGGACACAGGGAACGTCATGGAGCAGGGGGTCGAGCCAGCCCGGGCGCAGTCCGCCGGTGGGCCAGCCTGCGATCCAGAACACCCGGTGCCAGCTGTCGCCGATCCGGGCCGCGTCCCACCACGCCCGCAGCGTGAGGCTGTCCGGCTGGAGGCGCTGCGGCGGTCGCGGTGTGCCGGCTCCCGGGAGATGGGCGCGGGCCGCCAGGCCCGGAGTCGATGCGCTGTCCGGCTCCGCCGCACGACTGGGGGCTTCGAGGGCCTTCGAGGCTTCGGGAGGCGGCGGGTCGGCGTGGTCGAGCACGGTCTTGGTGAGCTCGGCGGTGGACAGCAGGCCGCGGACGTGCAGGCCGGCGCTGGCGCATCGGTCGGCCAGGGTTTCGGCGGCGGCCAGCGCGGTGGCCCGGCCGTCGGCGTGGCGGCCTCCGCGTGTCGGGCGGACGGTCAGCCATAGCCGCAGGTCGTGGCGGATCAGGGCGGGCTGTGCCTCGGCGAGGAGCCGCCGGTAGGCCAGCAGCTCCCCCGCCGGCGGGCGCGCCGGCTGCCGCGACCGGGCCGCCGCCGCGGATTCCGGCTGGCGGCGGGGTTCGACGGGGAGGTCCAGGGCGGTCGCCGGTCCGGAGCGGACCGTCCAGCCGAGCCGGGCCACCGGGGTTTCCCGGGCGAACTGGGTCAGCACCCGGGCCCATCCGGCGGTCTGGCGGTCCTTCCCGGCGCCGTCGAGCAGTCCGAACGGGCCACCGCGCACGTCGAGGACCACGGTGATCGTCCCGGTGCGCCGGTCACGAACCAGACCGGCCGGTTGCCCGTCTGCGGTTGGTACCCGGCAACCGGTCGCCGCCGCTACCACCTCGACCGACCGCGGCACCGCGGGAAGATCCACCCGTTCGGACCGGCGGCCGGCGGATCCCCACCCGGCCGCCCCCGCCCCGATGCCCGTCGGCCGAGCGGAGGAGGGGACGGCGCACGGCCGGCATCCGCCGCAGGTGTGCAGGAGGCGGGTGTGCAGGAGGCGGGTGTGCAGCAGGCGGGTGTGCAGCAGGCGGGTGTGCAGCAGGTAGCCGGCGACGACCGGCAGGAGATGGACCAGGGGTTCCCCGCCGACCCGGACGAACGCGAACAGCAGGCAGGCCACCGCCACACCAACCCCGGCCGTCGTGCCGGAACCGCCGCCGAGCAGCCTCGGGCCCGCCGCGAGCCCGCCGACACCGAGGCCAATCAGGATGACCTGCGGGACGCTGGCGCCGAACAGCGCGGTCCCGGCTCGGCGCGGGGCGAGATGGTAGACCGGTCCGCTCATGATCCGGGCCGGTCCTCGGGTGGGGTCGCGGCCCCACCCGGACGGGCGGAGGAACCGGTGCGGGGTCGACGCCGCCAGCCCGGCGGTGCCCCTGCCGGTCCCGGCCGGAAAGACCCGCCACCGCCAGCCGGAGGGGTAGGCGGCGGGCCTCCGGGTCCCCCCAGGCCGGTCGGCCCCGTAGACCCTGACGATCCCGCGGGTCCTGGAGGACCCGACGGGCCTGGAGGTCCTGACGGACCCGGGGGTCCGGGTCTGCGTTCCCGTTCCACGCTCCCGCCGGGCGAGGCACTCGACGGGCGTCGCCGCAGGCTGACCTGCCCCGGCCGCCCACCAGACGCAGCGGTACCGGGCCCGCCACGCCGGTCGCCGACCGGTTCCCGGCCCCCGGGGTCACCCTCCCCGCCTACAGAGGTGTCCCCGGCCGGTCGGGGTCGCGGCTGCGATCGGGGCTGCCGGTGCGGCCCAGGCTGGGACTGTCCCCGCCGGCGACGCCCCGGATCGGGCAGGCTCCGTGGTTCCCCGAGCCCACCCGGCTCCCCCGATCCGGATCCACCGGAACCATCCCCCGACGGCCGCCCACCACCACCCGGCCCACCACGGCGGCCACCACCACCGGGGCCACCACCGCGGCCGCCGCGGAGCGCCTGCGCCCAGTAGGCGGTCTGCACCGCCTGCAACGCGGCCCGGAACGGCGCCCGGGACACCCCCTGCGCGAGCACATACGCCTCGGCGACCGGAATCAGCCGCCACACCAGGAACGGCATGAACGCGGCGATCCCGATCACCGCCATGCCCGTCAGATAGCGGCCCCACCCACCCGGTGTGGCCCGGTCCCCGTCCGCGGCGATCAGATCCGCGCCGACCCGCAACGCGATGAAAACCGCCGGTTTCGCGCACGCGACCGCCACCGTTATCTTCACCAGCTGGCCCGCCGCCTGCCGCGCCGACGGCATCGTCATCCCCGCGAACGACAACGGCGCCAACACGGCGACGATCATCGCCAGCGCGTTACGGACCACGAGTTCCAGAAAGACCATCACCGTCGCCAGGAACACCATCACGGAGACCAGCAGTCCGGGAATGTCCCGCGACGGCGGCAACGACACGATCGTCAGCAGCTCCTGCTGGCCCCCGTTACCGGAAAGCACCGCGACGGCGATGACATCGGTCAGGGACAGCAGCCGATCAACGAGCCAGGGAAACCCCAGGATCGCGAGCACCGCCAGCGGAATATCCCGCGCCAGCCGCGCGAACGCCCGCCCCGGCTCCCCCGACACCACGGCCGCCGCCACCCCCAGCACAGTCGACCCGACCAGCAGCAGACAGGAGACCGACGCCACCGTCTGATACGCCCCGCCCTTGCCCACGAAGAACGCCGCGGTCACCTCCGGCCGCGTCGACGTCGAGACAAAATCACCGAGCAACGCCCGGGTCTGCTCCCCCAGAGAATCGACGAACCAGCCGATCATCACCTTGGCGGCCTTCTCCACCACCGCGGTGGAACCCTCACGCAGATAATCCAGAACGATCATCTTGTTGTCCCCGCGCAGACCCCCGCCGAGACACCTGCGACACCCGAGACACCTGGGACCACCGGTGGCCCTGGCCGCGGCGCAGACCGGGGAACCCGGCTGGCGGGGCAGGGAGAGGGGCGACTCACTGGGCCAGCCAGGAAATCAGATCCGGGGCGTACACGATGACGATCGCGCCGCCACCCCCACCGAGCAGCATCCCCATCCCCCGGACCCCGCCCGGCCCGGACCCGGACACCCGCCCGATCCCGAGCGCCGCTCCCCCGATGATCGCCACGGCGATGCAGCACGCCAACGCGACCTGCGACGCCGTATCAAGAAGATCCATGATCCGATCCCGGCCCGGCAGGTCATGCCAGTCCGGCGTCACCTCGATCGGATCCGGCATCCGCCGAGTGCCCGACGGCGACGGCACCCCACCCGACGGCGAGGGTGAGCGGGTGCCCAGCGCGAGTACCGGCCCGGCCGACCGAACCGGCCCGACCGCCGCCGACGCCGGAGCCGCACTGGCGCCCAAGAGCGTACCGAGACCGCACAGCACCACCACCCACCACCGCCAGCCACACGACCACCGTCGTCGACAACGCCGTCCCCGCCGGGGACGACGCGACGAACCACGCCGAATGATCATCGACACCTCCGGGAGCGCTCGAACCCCTCACATCCCAGCTGTGTGAACCGCCACCCCCGAACCGGAAGCCGCCACGGGCAATCGGTCGGATCTCCACCGTCCAACCCCCTGCTGACTCCACGCTGGCGTCGCTACGACCATTTGACCCCGCCGGGATTCTTGTCAAGCACGCAGAGACCTACGGCAAAAGGATGAATGAGGCGTGGCCGATGCTCCACACGGACGGCACCTTTGCTATGAGTAAGAGCCGGACTGAGCGGAGGAGAAAGCGATAGCATCGCCTGTCAACGAGGACAGATCGTGACCACCGTCAATTCGGTGGTCACTTCGTGAAGCATCCGCTATTACCGCGGGTCGCGCATCCGATCGGGTCCGCGGCGCGGGGCGTTGGCGGGTCAGCGGGGGTGTGACTGGCAGGCATGATCCGGGTCTGCCGGTTGCCATGCACTCAGGTCGGGCAGGACATCGACGACGCGACGGGGCGGGCGGTCGGAAGAACGCCGCCGGCGCGGCCGGTGGGTGTGTGGTCGGCTGCTCCACCAGCGGTCGAAGGCCTCGGGATGAAAGTGACGGGCACCGCTGGCCCGGCCGGCGGCGTCCAGGGGATTCGGCGCCGGGTGGCCATCTCGAGCACCGCGGGTCATCGCCGTGCCGACCGTGCTGACGGCGACCCCGTACCGTCGCGCCAATTCCCGGATCGTCAACCCGCCGGCCCCACCCGTCGGTGACGCATACCTACCGTCAACCGTTTTCGGTGTCACGGTCGGCCCCCTCCACCCCACTGCACCTGCTGCGATTTCCAAGGTACGCCGGGGGATTGATCACGAACTGGCCGTACGGTTCTCACCCGTTAACGATCGTTTCCCGTGTCGGGTCGTCCGTCGTCTCACCATCGCTCACCATGAACCGTCACGGTGGGCCTTTTCCGGCGGCCAGCAGAAACGGCCTCTCATGCCACCGAGCGTATGTCCTGATGATCGGCGCCTACAGCCCCACACGATCAAGATCTTCGGATTCGGAGATCGACCGGTGGCCGGCGGTGGGTGCTGTGGGTGAGGGTGCGGTAGAGGGTTTCGAGGTCGGGGTCGGTGGCGCCGTCCCAGAGGGGGTCGGCTTGTTCGGCGCGCAGGTAGGAGTGGTATTCGGCGCGGACGGCGCTGCGGTCGCCGGCGTGGGCGTAGGCGCGCATGCGCTGGGCGAACAGGCCGGGGTGGGCGGGCAGGACGGCGAGGCCGCGGCGGGTGGCGTCGAGGACGGCGGCGGTATCGCCGTGGGTGAGGTGCAGGTCGGCGAGGAGGAGGGCGGCGCGGACAACGGTGGTGGTGAGCTGGGAGCCGAGTTCGGCGTCGATCCACGGGTGGCGGGCGGGGGTGCCGCGGACAAGGTCGAGTCCCTCGGTGAGGGCGGCGATGGCGACCTCGGGATGGCGACGATGGGCTTCGGCGTGGCGGATGTGGGCGTGGAGCAGGTCGAGGTCGGTGACGACGGCGGGGTGGAGGGTGATGGTGGTGCGGCGGGTCGGGAGCCATTGCCGGGCCTGTTCGCCGACGAGGGCGACGAGGATGCTGCGGGCGCGGCCGAGCTGGTTGTTGATGGAGCGGGTCTGGGCGCCGGTGGGCCAGAGGGCGGCTTCCAGGTCGGTGCGGGTGCGGCCGCGGTGGGTGGCGAGCCAGGCGAGGACTTCCAGGGTGCGTTCGCGGGCAAGGTCGCGTGAGGGTCGGCGGCCGTCGCGGGCGACGACGGCCAGGGGGCCGAGGAGGCCGATCATCACCTGCCAGTCGGGGCCGGTGTAGGGGGCGGGGTCGGGTTCGGCGGGTGGCAGGGGGACGGGGTGGGGTGGTTGGTCGGCGTCGTCGAGGAGAAGGAGCAGATCGCGGAGTTCGTCGGCGGCCATCTGGGCGGGGAGGACGCGTAGGCCGAGGGGGTCGAGTCGCCACAGAGGTTCCCCGCCGGGTTCTGCCGGTCCGTCGAAGATGAGCCGCCAGGTGGCGGCATTCTCGTCGGGGTCCGGACTGGCCGGGTGGTGGGTGACGACGGCGAGTCCCTGGCCGCCGCCGGCGAGGTCGATCAGGTCGGCGTGGGCGTGGGGGTCGTGGTCTGTGGGGTGTGGGAGGACGACGAGGGCCGCGGTCGGTTCCCAGTTCTCCACGGGGACGGCCGCGCGGGCGGCGAAGGTGGAGGTGTGGCCGGTGGCGGCGAGTTCGTCGTGGAGGGCCTGCAGGTCAGGGATGATCCGGTCGAGGAGGGTGGGGAGGTCGTCGGCGATGTCGATCCGGTCGTCGTCGAGGAAGCCGAGGGGGTCGAAGCCGACGGCCTCGATGCGGGGTGTTGCGGCGAGGGGGGACAGGGCGAGGGTGGCGAGCAGGGCGCGGGCCAGCGCGCGGAGGCCTTCGGTGCCGGTGTCGCCCGGGTCGAGGGTGAGGATCCCGAGGGCTTCCAGGTCGGCGTAGAGCTCGGCGCCGTCGGGTTCGGTGCCGAGTTGGACGAGAAGCGGGCAGGGCGGCGGGAGGTCGGGAAGCGGAGGTAGCGGGGCGGTGGGAGGCAGGATCCAGATCCGGCCGTCGACCTGCGCGTGCCAGGGTACCGGCGGGTCGGGACGGGGCTGGCGGAGGTAGACGTCGATGGTGCCGTCCGGGCGGACGAGGACGACCAGGGGTTCGGGACCTTCGGTGGGACCCGCGGGCCCGTGCACGGTGGGGATGTGCTGGGCGGCGAGTGCGCGGAGGGCGGCGTCGAGGCGGGACAGCCCGTCGGGGTCGGCGGTGGCGAGGACCGCGGTGTGCAGGGCGATGGTGCGCGGGTGGGGCGGGGGCGATGCGCCGCGCCGGTCGAGGCTTTGGTCGCGCCGTCGGCGCCGCGAGGTGACGGTGGACGCGACGGCCGCGGTGAGAAGGCCGGCGGCGCCGACCCAGACGGGGAGGAGGTTCGGCGCGGTGGTGTGGTTCGGCGCGGTGGTGTGGTCGTCGTGCCGGGTCGCTGCG
Source organism: Frankia sp. BMG5.23 (assembly GCF_000685765.2). NCBI lineage: Bacteria > Bacillati > Actinomycetota > Actinomycetes > Frankiales > Frankiaceae > Frankia > Frankia sp. BMG5.23. The sequence goes on along the minus strand of NZ_JDWE01000043.1, from coordinate 27,752 downwards.
GGTGCGCTCGGGGACGGCCGGGTGGGGCCGGGTGCCAGCGACGTCGCTCTTACGATCCCCGGTGGGCTGGGCGCGTTCGGGTCCGACGTCGACGGCCCGTCGCCCGGGGGCGCCGCGGATCCGGCGCTGGGCGGCGCGGCACTGGACGTCGGCGCGCCGTTGCTGCCGGCGAGCACGGGTAGTCGGAGGATCATGCCGGGGTTAAGGAGGTTCGGGTCGTGGAGGCGTCGTCCGGCGGGATCCGTCGCGCCCTGGTTGGCGTGGAAGATCTGCCCGACCAGGTGCGGAAGGTCGTGCTTCGGGACGTCGGGGTAGGCGTTGTGGGCGATGTCCCAGAGCGTCTCGCCGGGACGAACCGTGTGGGTCGTCTCAGTCGGTGGGGTGCCTCGTGCCGGTTTCGCTGTGCCGGTGGTGGCGTTCGGGGTCGCGGATGCTGTGGTCGGTGCGGGGGCGAGGGGGATCCGTAGCAGGGTTCCGTCGCCGATCACCACGAAGTCGGGTGGGAGGGTGGTGCCGTCGGGTTGGCGCAGGCCGACGCTGGCGTCGCGGACCTCCTTCCACCGGTCCAGGTTGCCGAGGAACTGCGCGGCGACGGATCGCAGGGTGTCATAGGGGCCGCAGCGGTAGATGTCCCCGAAGAGCCGTCTCGGTTCCGGTAGCCCATGCCCGATCGGCCCCGGCCCGGGGCTGGCCTGGACGGGGCCGGCCAGGACGTCTGCAGCCGGGGCGGGGGCGGTGCCACCGAGGACGGTTGTGACGTCGGCGGATGCGCTCGCCGTGGCCGCCGGGTGCCCGGACGGGCCGGTCGTGGTCGGGGTGGCGGCGAGGGCGGCCCGGGAGGAGAGCAGGCTGACGGCGAGGGAGGCCAGCGCCACCCATCGCGCCGTGGCGCGCCGGACCACGTTCGGCGCGGGAAGGCGCCATCCGGCGCGTTCCGGCACGGTCGGCGCGTTGGACACGCCGCCGGGGCGGGCCGTGCCGTGTGGACCGCGTCGGCTCCGGGCGGTCTGGGTGAGGGCTTCCCCGATGATGCACAGGGTGAGGTAGGCCCAGGTCAGCCAGGCCAGCACGGCGAGGGTGTCGGGGACGACGTCGGGGTGGAGGTAGCCCCGGGTGGCCAGCGTCGCCCACCGGGCGGGTTCCCAGGTGGTGGGCAGCGGGTTTCCCCGCCAGGCGGCCAGGAACACCGGCACGGCGGTGAGGAAGACCAGCAGGCCGAGAAGCGCGGCCAGGCCGCGCAGCGCCTGCCCGGCCGACGGGCGGGCCGACGGGCGGGCCGACGGGCGGGCCACACCGGCGGTCGCCCCCGTCCGTGAGCGTCGGCGTGCCGGCGTCCGGCCGGGTGGGGGGCCGAGTCGGCATTGATGATCTCGATGGTCGGCATGGCGGCGGGTGGGGGTGAGCTGGGGCATGGCGGTTCTCCCGTGGGTTACGGGCCGCGGAGGGCGACGGCGGACCGGGTCTGGGTGACCGTGGCGCCGGTCCGGCCGGACAGGGCGAGCAGGACATAGGTGATGCGCGTCTGAACGATGACCGTCACCGCGTCACCAGCGACGGTGATCGTGCCGTCGATGTGGTGACGGTCGAGGTAGGCGCGGGCGGCCGCGTCGGCCGCGGCCGGATCGAGGGTGGGACTGCCCGCACGCAGGCTGGCCGGGGCGATCTGTTGGGCGCCGGCGCGGGCGGCCTTGCCGGCGAGGTCGGAGGCGTCGGCGTTGGCATACAGGACCCGGCCGGTGTCGGCGATCAGTCCGGCGAGCAGGACCGCGCCGGCGAACAGCACCGCCAGCAGGAGGCTGACCGACCCCTGGTCACCGTGTTGGGCGGAGCGGGTGATGGTCACGGGCGGTCCCGCAGGCCGCCGCGGAACCGGTCGATGACCTCGTCGCGGCTCGCCGTGACGGTGCGGGACGGGCCGAGGACGAGGTGGACGCGGCATCCGGCGGTGACCGTGACGACCCCGCCGGCGCCGAACCCGGTCACGTCGGTGGAGACGGTCTCGCTGCCCGCCGCGCAGGAGCTGGCGGTGAGCGCACGGCGCGCGACCATGTCGGCCTGCTGCTCGGCGTCGGCGGGGGTCGCGGCGAGCGAGGCGGCCCGGGCGCCTTCCCGGGCGGCGTGCCGGACACCGCTTCGGGCCTGCTGAGCCTGGAAGGCCACCGCGAGGATCGCCACGGCCATCAGGAAGATCAGCCATCCGGCGGCGAACTCGACCGAGTAGGCCCCCCGGTCGCGGTCCTGTTCCGACGCCCCCTCCCGACCCGCGCGAGCTCCGACCCGATCCGCGAGCGGCATGCCCGCACCGCCCGCGCCAAGCCACCGGCACCGGCACCGGCACCAGCCGCTCATGACGTCCGACCCGCGCCGGCGGGCACCGGTCCGCCGACGGCCAGCGGCGCGGTCCTCGTCGATGCGGCGCGCTCTGGTGCCACCGGTTGTGGGACGAACCGCAGCCGTGGCCCGGAGGCGGAGCGGGCAACCGTCGTGCCCAGGACCGAGGTGACGGTCACCGTCACGGTTACCAGATCCGGCGTGACCGCCACATCCGTCGTCACGCTGGTGACCGACCGGCTGGATCGGGCGAGCCGGTCCGCGACCGCTGTGGCGTCCTCGACGGTCCCATCTGGGCTCTGCATGATCTCCAAGGCGCGCTGCGCGGAGGCGCCGGCCGCCTGAACAGCCAGCCATCGCAGACCCAACCCGAGGACGATCACGAGGAGGGTCATGACCCCGCCCATTACCACGGCCAGTTCGACCGGGCTGCTTCCGGCATTGCGGACGGCTCGTCGACGGAGGGCTCGTCGGCGGGCGGGGTGGCCGCCCGCCGCGGGACGGGCCGCGGCTACTACTGGCAGGTGGTGGGATCGGCGCTGGTGCATACATGCTCCGCGACCTCGGTCGCCTTCGCCCGCAGAATCACGATCACCAGCGCCGCGATCAGGACCAGACCCACCGCGATGACCGCCGTCGGCAGCGCATCACCCCGGTCACGCCCATCTTCAGCGGCCCGCTGGTGAAGATTCGTCCACCACAGGTGGGCCAAGGCCAGCAGTACCCCGAGTCGGCGCATCGCCGCCACCGTCCTCTCTCTTCGTCGGTCTCTTCGTCGGCTGGATTCCGTGGGTTCATGTCGCTCGTCGATCCGGCCTGCCTGGCGGCGGTGGGCGGGACGCGACCGGAACCCGGTCCGATCAGGAGCGGACCGAGCCGGGGCTGCGTGATCCGGGGCTGCGTGACCCGGGCTGGGTGTCATGGGGTGGCTTCGACGCCGGTGAGGATCACCAGCAGGGGGATGGTGAGGAAGGCGACGAAGGCCAGGGCGACCATGACCGCCGGCAGCTCCATCGCGGCGTCCGCGACGGAGGCCGCGAGCCGGGCCTGCGCGGCCTCCGCGGCGCGCAGGTGGGTGCTCTTGCTCTGCAACGCGAGGACCGGGGACGCGCCGCGCAGCGCCGAGCTGACCGTCAGGCGCAGCTCGGCGAACTCCGCCACCGGCACTCGCACGGCAAGGCGGTTCAGCCCGGCGTCCGGCGGGACATGGCGGGCGCGGGCCCACTGCAGGGCGGCGCGGATCTCGGTGAAGGCCCATCCCCGGCCGGCATCGGCCGCGGTCTGCAGCGCGGTATGCAGCGACAGCCCACCGACCAGCAGGATCCGCACCAGATCGAGATAGGCGGCCACGGCCAGCCTCGTCTCCTGCCGGCGGGCACTCGCCCGGCGGTGCAGCGGCCGATCCGCCCACACGAACCCGAACGGCACCGCGGCGACACAGCCGAGCGGCAGGGTCGTCGCGGGCAGCACGATCCCGCTCGCCCACCCCACCGCGGCCAGCCCCACCGTGGCGCTCACCACGACCAGCAGGCGGATCATCCTGGTCGCGGTGTGCGCGGCCGGGTCGAGGCCGAGCACGGCAAGGTCCTCGGCGAGGAGCAGTCGCCGCGCCCACACGGGGCCGACGGTCTGCTCGAACCGGCGGTGGACCTGCCCGGCCCAGCGGCCACCGGTCGCACCCCGGGCCGGCTGCTGGTCGGGTGCGGGGGTCGGGCGCAGGCTCCGCCCGAGGAGGAACAACCCGGCGCCGACGATCGCACCGCAAAGAGCCGGTACCGCCGCGTCGGACAGCGGGCCGGTCATGTCGCGTCGCCGAAGAAGTCCGGGACCACGGCGGGCCGGGCCAGCCGGAGCAGGGTCCGCACCGCCAGACCCACAACGCCGGCGATCATGATGAGGACCGCCTGCCCCCAGGCGGTGCGGTAGGGAGCGAGCATCGCCGGCCATACCGCCAGGACACCGACGACGGACACGGCAAACAGGCCGAGCAGCAGCACCATCGACCGGCGGTAGCGGGCCCGGGCGGCATGCAGATCCCGCAGCACCGCGACCCGGTGGCGGGTCGACTCGACCTGCTCGGCCATCAGCCGCGCCAGGTCCCCGGCGCCCCGCCGGTAGGTCAGCGACAGCACGGCGGCGATCGACCCGACAAGCGGATGGTTCACCTCCGCCCGGAAGCCGGCCAGCGCCGCCGGCAACGGCTCCTGATCGAGGCGGACCCGTAACCGGCCCAACGGCCCGGCGAGCGCGGACGGGGGCAGCTGACACGACGCCACCACCGCCGCCTTCAGCGGCTGCCCGGCGTCGAGTTCCTGGCGCACCGTCTCGCACCAGGTCGCGACCGCCTCACCGAGCTCGTTCAGCTCGTCGACGCTTGGACCCCGCCGGACGTCGTGCGTCAGCCACGCGGCGCCACCACCCAGCACCCCGAGCACCGGCACACCGACCACGACGCCGAGGATCAGACCAGCGAGCACGCCGCCCGCCACCGGCAACACGAACTCCGCACCCCACCCGGCCATCCCGGCGTCGGACGGCCGGCCCTCCCGGGGCCCGCCCGGCAGCCGGCGGCCCCAGCCAACAGGGCGGCTCCGGCCGGCGGGGACGTCCCGGTCCTGCAGCAAGGCGACGAGCAGCAGCCAGCATCCCAGGCCGACCAACGCACCGGACAGCGCCCCGATGAAGAGGCGGGTCTGCGCGTTCACCAGGCCGCCCTCGTCCGGCGCCGGGTGAGGACCGCCGGGCCGACCCCGGCGGAACCCAGTTTGGCGGCGAGCTGGTCGGAGAAGTCCAGGTCCGTGCGTACCGCCCGCTCGATCCTCGCGTCCCAGCGCCACAGCTCCGCCGAGGTCACCCGGCCCTCCCGGTACTCCCCGACCTCATGCACGCTCGTGACCACCCGCCGGCCGTCCAGGTTCGCGACATGCACGATCAGATCGACGGTGGACGCGATGGTCTCCAACACCGCCGCCTCCGGCACTCGCCCCGGGTCGAACGCCGCATACGTGCGTAGCCGGGCGACGACGTCGGCGGCGCTCGGTGCGTGGATCGTCGTCGCCACCCCTTGGGCGATGCCCTGCCCGAGCGCCAGCAGCAGCGGCAGGACGCCGCCGTCGGGGCGCAGTTCCCCGAGCAGGACCCGGTGCGGGGTCTGACGGCGCAGGTTCTCCGCGAGATACCGCGCCATCGAATACTCGCCGCGGCCGTCGACGTTGCGCTCGCGGGCCTCGAACTCCACCAGGTTGCGGAACCGCTCCGGGGCCAGGAACAGCTCCTGCTCATCCTCCACCGTCACCATCCGGTCGAGGATCGGATCGTCGGGTGTGGCGTTGACCCACGCCCGCAGCAGCGTCGTCTTCCCCGCTCCCGTCCCACCCGAGATGATCAGCCCGAACGGTTGACGCAACGCCGCCGTCCCCGCGAGCAGGGCGGTGATGTCCGATCCGAACATCCCCGCGTCGGCGAGCCCGTCCAGGGTGTCCAGGCCGGGCCGAAACAACCGGCAGTCGATGTGGGTCAGGCGAGTCACCCGGGACACCGCGTGCACCCGAACCCCGTTCGGCAGCCGGAACCGCACCGACGGGTTGCTCTCGTCGAACCGGCGGCCGACCGACGCCGCATGCTCGGCCACCCACTCAAACGCCTGGGCGTCGCTACCGAACGGAGACCGTCCCTCGATCCGATGCCCGCTGCCGCGCTCGGTCAGCACCAGGTTGACCGCGCCGTTGACCTCCACATCGGAAAACCGGTCCGCCAGCAGGAACGGGCCGAGCGAACCCAGCGGCGACTGGGCCTGGCGGACCAGCAGCCGCACCTCGTTCTCCCCGGCCGCGTCCAGCGGCGGCGCGTCGGCCGCGCCGCGCCGGATGTCGGCCAGTTCCCGGGCGAGGAGCTCCTCGGCGAGCGCGGCGCGTTCCGTCGGGGTGAACCGCCGGCCGCTGCGGCGCGCCGCCGCCACCTGACGCTGCACCGCCGTGTTGATCGTGCTCGCTACATCCTCGGCGACATCGGACCCGCCATCGGACCCGCCGTCGGACCCGGAGGTGCTCGGCTGCAGGCTCATCCGCCACCTCCCTGCCCAGGGCCGTCCCCGCTACCGCCGGCCGGGCCGCCGTCAGCCGGCCCGGGCGAAGACCCACCGCCGACACCGAAGAGGCGGACGCCATGCTCGGACGTCGCCGCCGTCTCCACCGTCTCCGCCAGCCGCTCGGGCAGGGCGAGGTAGACGACGGTGTCCCCGGACCGGCCCGTCGCCGCCGGCGGGCGGACCTCGGCGATCCGTACGTCACGGGCCAGCACCACGGCCCGGCCGGTCGTCGTGTCGAACCCCAGGACCCCCACGGCATCACCGGTCCGGACCGACGCCGAGGGCAGACCGTCCGGGCCGACCGTCACCCCGATCGAGACCTGCCCGGCGGGTGCCGTCACCGAGCCGACCATCTCCGGGCTGAGCAGGGTGCCCGCCGGTAGGTCCAGGAGCACCGGCCGCCCCACCAGCGCGCGGCGCGCCGTGGCCGGCGTGGCCAGCCGCACCGACCCGCCCCGTGCATCCACACCTACGACCGCCAGATCCGCCGGTGCCACCACCGTGCCGCGGGCCAGCGGACGGGCGAGCGCCACCACCTCGACCCGGCGTGCATCGTCCGAGGACAACCACAGCGCGCCGGCCGCGCCGAGGACCATGAGCAGCAGCGCCACGGCCGCGCCGCCCCACCGGCGGCGCGCCACGCCGCTCTGCGGACCGGGGTCGAGGTCGTCCGCGATCCAGTCGTGATCGGTGGGTCTCGCCGGCCGGGTCATCGCCCCGCCCTCTCAACCGCCTCGATCTCCCGCACCTCGACCGGCACCTCCGCCCGGGTCGTGATACCGGGAAGCGTGCCGTGTTCGCCGTCGCTCGCACTCCAGGCCACGGTCCAGTCGATGGCCAGCACCCCGGGCCAGAACCGGCCGCCCGGCGCGGCCGTGGAGGCGTCCCGATAGGTGTATGAGCAGGCCGGGGGACGCGCCGGCTCCGGTGTGCCGGGGACGAACACCGGGCCCGGCCCGACACAGGACACCGGCGGCGAGCCATCGCCCGGGGCGAACCGCAACACCGTCGGGGCCGCGGTCACGGTCACCGACGCCCCCGGGATCTGCGCCGACGCGGACACCGCCGACCACTGCCCCGGCACCGCGAACCACACCGACACCCGCACCACCGCCGCCCCCGCCACATCGGGGGAGAACCGGCCGCGTGGAGCCGGCAGCCGGCGCCGCACCTCCCGCGCCGCCGACGCCACCGCGCCGGAGACGTTCGGAACCCGCAGCCACGCCCACCCGACGATCCGGCCGTCGCAGATCCGCGCGTACATCCGGGACCGGCCACCGTCCGCCTCGACCCGTTCGACGTCGACCAGGCCGATGGACTCCGGTCGCGGCTTCACCAGCTGCTCGGCGGCCGCATAGCCCACCAGCCAGCGGCACGCGGCCGCGGCTGTAGCCGCCGGCGATCCGGCCGCGGCGCGACCAGCGCCCGTCGACTCCACCGAACCGACAAGCGCCCTGTCGGCCCTATCGACATCGGCGAAACCGCTCACAGCGCCCTGCCCATTCGTCCAGCCTGGCGTTGCCGCGCGGGCCACGGCAGCAGAAAGAATCAGCGGACACAGAACGGCACCAGCCATCACGAACGTTTTGACGGGGGACATCCGTCCCTCCCATTCCAGGAGTCCGTGGTGGTCACCCGGTCGATCTGCCACGTTTCATGTTTCACCCAGGTGAAAAGGGTTCTCTCGCTGAGAGGAATGTCGTCGACGACGATCTCCGAACCATCCGGAGCCCTGCGACGCGCGTCGAAGATAACGCCGTCGTCGTAGCCGCAGACCGTCGCGACCACGGTATCCAGCGCCGCCGTAGGCACCTCGATCTTCTCGATCACGTAACGGTTCCCGGCGCCCGGTCGGGCGGCGTAACCGCGGCGCGCGAGAAGCGCCAGCCAGGCGGTGACGTTCTGGCGCGGCGCGCCCGTCGCCGTATAACTGGCCAGCAGACCATCGACCCCACGCCGGTCACCGGGGGCCTCGACCGCGGCAAGAAAGGAACGGTAGTACCTCTCCTGCGCGGCGGCGATCTCCCTGCGTACCGTGCCAGCCGGATCAACCGCCTCCGACCGGGACACGGACGACGGGGACCTGGACGACCCGGGCGGGGACGCGGACGACCGTGTCGACAGGGGTCCAGATGGGTCCGGGCCGCCGTCAACGGTGCCGTGCGGACCCCCGCACGCCGCGCCCACGACGGCGACAACCACAAAGACGAGAACAACAGATAGCGGACAGGCGAGACGGGGACAGGGACTCGCGAACATCACGACCTCCGGACGAGGATCTCCGGTAACGAGATACGGATCTCACCGGTTCGACGGCGGACGTGAATACCCGACCCTGCCACCGTTCCGGACGCCCCCCGACAATCCGTGAACGTACACAGCCTCACGTCGACCGCATCGTCACCGCGAGGCCCTTCCCGCCGCGCGCACCCACCCCTCTCCAGCAGACTCGGCGCGGCGCAACGATTCCTTTACGAACACCCTTGCTCGTCCATCCTTGGTATCACAGCACACGAACCATGAATAGCCACCCACAACCACAACCCCGAGCAAAAAAAGGAAGCCGATTGCAATCCGTGAAGACGACTCGAGGCGACTCCGACACCACGGGCGCGCCGACCGTCGCGACGCGTGCGAGACGGCTTATAGATAGGAGAGGCTTCGGCGCCCAGCTGCCAAGCCGCTCCCCCGACCGTCCCGACCCGAGGGAGCGACCATGACCCACATCCCCGAACCGCTGTTCACCACCGGCCACGACCGCACCACCCTTACCCTGCACCGACAGACCCTCCCCCCACACGACGAGCCGGTCCTGCTGCTGCGCCCGCCCCGCGCACCGGCATCGCCACCGCCCACCTCACCGACACCAGCGCCCGACTCCTCGCCGCCGCCATCCACGACCACCTCGACGCAGCCGACACACACCGTGAAAGTGATACTCATCACATCGAGGTCGACGGTGCGGACGGGACAGCACCGGACCCCGACCACCTCGACCCCTGGGCCGCCGTTCCACCCACCCCCGCCTACGTCGCCGACCCCGGACCCCTCGAACTCCACCGGGCCCAGACCGCCCTCGCCGAGGCCAACCGCGACCGCGACCGCGACACCGCCGCCGCCTGGCTTGCCCGCGTCCACTGCCAGCACGCCGCCTACACCGTCGCCCTCGCCTACCCCGACGCCGCCTGGATCACCGTCGACCTGCACACCCCCGATGACGACGGCGCCCTCCACGCCGCCCTCGTCGCGGTCCTCGACCCGCAGGGCAACCCCCTGATCGATCACGACAGCACCGACCCGGTGTTCCACACGCTCGCGTTCCAGGTCAACCGCGCCCTGCGCACCGCCCTCACCATCGCCCCCGACCTCCTCGACTGGACCGGCCGCCGCAGCCTGCACCTCAGCCACTACGCCACCTGGTAGACCGCCATGATCCTGACCGCCGAGAAGCCCCCGACCGCCCCGCCACCCCCGACCGGAACGATCACACCGCTGGCGGGCCCGCCAGCACCACGACCCGCCGCGCCGCCACCCACCAGCCCGACCCGCGGGAATTCCACCGGCGGAGATGCCGGGAGCGGGAATGCCATCGGCAGAAGCACAGCAAGCGACGGCTCCCCTGCGGCAACCGACGACCCGACGACCACGCAGCCCGCGCCCCCACCGGCGACGCCTTCACCGACCCAGGCCGACGACATGAACCGCGCCGACGACACGAACCGCGCCGCCCTCGCGCCCCCAACCGCGCCGACGCGCCCACCTGCCGCGCCCTCCTCGCCGGCCGCGAACGCGCCGGCAGGAAATCCAGACCCACCCCGCCGCCCCACCCACTCCAGCCGCCGCGCCCCCGGCGCCCGGCGCCCCGCCGAGCCCCGAACCCACGACGATCATCACCCCCGAGAAGAACGGGAACGATCCCGGAACGAAAACAGCATCCCAGCCGGTCACGGTCAGACCCGGCACGAAGAAGGCCAGGCTCCAGAAGCTCCTCGAAGCCCTGCCCGCCAACGACCCCCGGTCCGTCTACGCCCTCGCCAAAGACCTCGCTCCCCTCATCGGCCTGAACGAAGGCACCGCCCGCCGCTACATCCCCCACCTCAGGTCATGACCGCCCGGCACGAGGCCGGCGCTGCCGGCCGCATGCACCGCCTCCCCGTCACGTTCACCTCACAAAACCGGCTTACCCCGGCTTCCGATTCCTACAGTTTGGCGCCACATCGCCACGCCTGCTGGCCATACTCACGCCTATTTGCCATTGCGATGAACCGGCTGCTCCCAAAACCCTGGAAGGCGCAATGTACAAGGTCGGAAACGCTGCCGCACACGACCAATCCGGACAACAACGCCCCTCGCTACGCCGGTCACACCGTCGAGCCCTGACGCCACCGTGCAGACCCGACTCGGCCCGACCGGGAGTGGATCATAAATCGAGGGTTGGGGTGTGCTCCCGGATCAGCGCACGTATTCCCCGGTAGCCCTCCGCGAGGGCCGGATCGGTGGGCCGGTCGCCGACGGCGCGGCGCAGCGGGTCGGTCTCGCCGTCGGTGGTGGCCGGGGTGCCGTAGGGCAGGCCGAGGTCGCGGTGGCGGAACCCCTCGACGGCCTCGACCCGGCTATCCCATCCGGTGGCGTCCAGGCCTGCGCTGGAACGGGCACCGAGGAGTCCGGTGAGGTAGTCGGCGGGGTCGATACCGGCCCGGAACACGGCGTGCGCGATCTGCCGGTCGAGGGCTTCCTCGATCAGCCGGAGCCTGTCCTGGCGGCCGGTGCGTGCCTCGACGGTGCTTTCCCGGCTGCCTTCTCCGTGTGGCCTCGCCCGCGGGACGGTCGCGCCTTGAGCGTCGCGGAGGTGGCGGCGTTCGGCGGCGAGCTGGGCGGTGGGGTGACGGGCCAGGTGGTGGATCTCGCAGGTGTCGAGCAGGCCGACGAGCTCGTTCCACTCGTCGCGGGCCGGACGCGGCGGGGGGAGGAGATAGTCGGTGGGGTGGAGTCCCTGCTGCTGGCAGAGGTCGGTGACGCGGTGGTCGAGCACGGCGGCGCCGGTGCGGACGCTGCTCTGGTCCTCGCGGGTCAACGCGACGAGAAGATCAGCGGGCTGATGGCCGTTGTCGAGCAGGGCGTGCAGGCCGGCGATGGCGCGGGCGCGGGGGATCTGTTCGGCGCGGCTGTGGAAGCGGGCGCGGGCCCGGCGGGGTAGGACGTCGGCCCAGGTTCGAGCGAGGCGCGTGGCCTGATCATGGTGCAGCATCCACCGGGCCCGTAGGGTGCCGGCCGGTTCGCCGGATGAGAGTGGGGGTCCAGGGTCGTGGGGTGGGACGGCCGGCCGGTAGCGGGCGTGGTGGACGGCGAGGGCGCCGACGGCCCGGTCCCACAGAGCGCGGTCGGCGCCGGCGGCGGCGGGTCGTGGCCCGATGCGAGCGACGAGATCGGCGGGCGGGTTGGCGACGGCGGCGGTGCGCAGGGCCGCTTCCGCTGCGAGTTCCGCGCGTCGCAGCACGGCGGGCGGCGCGCCGGCCGCGCGGTGCGCGCCGCCGGATGGCGGGGGTGCGGGGAGTCGGGCGAGGCCGGCGAGGGTGTGGGTGCGCCGCAGCCGGTGGGCAGCGTGGGCGAGCGGGTCGTACTCGCTGGCGAGGCGTTCGGTGCGGGACTGGGCGAGGTGGTCGGCGAAGCGTTCGAGGGGTCCGGTCGGGTCACGCAGGACGGGCAGCCAGTCTTCTTCGTCAAGGTCGGCTTCGAGATCGGCCCGGCGGATGACGTAGGCCGCGAGATCGGTCCGGGCTCGGGAGAGCATGACGTAGAGGCCGGCGCGGCTGGTGTCGTCGGGGGCGACGGCTCGTGCGGTGGGCAGGGAGGAGCCTTCGGCTTTCGCCGCAGTGATCGCGTAGGCGTAGCCGAGACCGCCGGTGCGACCATCGGTGAACCGGTGGGTGAGGTACTCCCACGGCACCCGCACGCTGCCCTTCCTGGGAAAGCGGACGGTGAGGGCCTGCCGGTCAGGATGGTCGGGATCCAGGTGGACGGCGGTGACCCGGCCGAGGGTGCCAGTACGGATGTAGGCCGAGGCGGGCTTACCGGCGGGGATCAGGGTGTGACCCGTCTGGGTCAGGGTGATGACCTCGTCGCCGGCCTGGAAGTCCCGGCCCGCCACGGTCAGGACCGGTCCGGTCAGGGTGCCGTCGGCGGCGAGACGGTCACGGGCGGCGCGGGCGAGGATCTCCACGTCGCGGGTCCGCTCGGCCATCATGTGCAACGCTGCCGCGGGTCGGGGCCGGACCGTACCCCCTGACCGGCGCCGTCCCGGACCGGCGGCCGTCCACCCGTCGCCCTCCGTGCTGCCCGCGCCGTCCACGCTGCCCGGGTCGGTGGCACTGTCCGGGTCGGTGGCGCCTCGAGGGTGCGGTGCGGTGCGTTCGGTGTACCAGTCGTTGACGACCTGGGCGAGCAGTGCTTCGCGGGAGTCGAACAGGCGGATCCGCCCGTCCGCGGCCAGCAGCTCGAGAGCCTTCCTCGCCGACGCGCCGCCCTCGGCGCGCAGCGCGCCGAGGGCGGCGCGGACCGGCGCAAGCGCCGCGCCGGTCTGCCGGTGCAGACTGCCCAACGCCGGCACGTCGGGGGTGGAGGCGACGAGATGGGCGTACCAGCCGCCGGCGCCGACCGCGCCGAGCTGCGCCGGGTCACCGAGCAGGATCAGCACGGTCCCGGTCCGAGACGCATACCGCGCCAGTCGGGCGGCGTCCCGGGTCGAGACCTGCGTGGCCTCATCCACGATGACCACGCTGCCCGCCGGCCACACCCGGCCCGGATCCTCAGTGTGATCGAGCAGGGTCAGCCAGCCGGACACCACCCGCCCGGCCACCCCGATCCGGCCGGTGAGTTCCTCGGTCTGCCGGCCCCCGTGCGCGGCGGCGAACACCTGCCCGCCGCCGGCGTGGACGATCCGGGTCAGCAGGCGCATCGCCTCGGTCTTCCCCGACCCCGCCGGCCCGACGACCGGCCGCACCAGATCCCCGGAGGTGAGCAGCCGGCGCACGAGGGTGATCTGCTCGGCCGACAGCGCCGGCCCCGACGGCCCACCGCTCCCCTGGCCGCCGTTCCCCTGGCCGCCGCCGTCCTCGCCGCCGACGCCACCCGGGCCGTCCGATGACGGCCGCTGCTGCGCGGCGGCGAGATGGGCTTCGAGCGTGGCCGGGTCGACGAGGATCCGCGGCTGCGCGCCGGCCTCAACCCGGCCCTGCCGGCAGAGGGCCAGCAGGGTGTCCTCGACCTCGAGCAGTTCCTGCGTCGTGTACACCGGCTCGGGTTGCTGGCGGGCCCGGGCGGCGCTGTGGCCGAGCAGGACGATCCGCCGGTCGGCCAACACCTGGTCGGTGAGCCGGTCGACCTCGTCCGCGGGCAGCCGATCGGCGGCCCAGGCGGCCACCCGTCGTACCACGGCACGGCGGTCGAACGTCGAGTCGTGCTCGGTCAATCCGGCCGGGCCGGTCAGCAGGTCGCACAACCCGGCCAGGTCCTCACCGTCGACCGGGGCCCGGTTCCGGGAGGCGGGTGCGGCAAGGGCACGGACCCGCTGCGGCGTCCATCCGGCGGCCGTCAGCCGTTCGTGTTGGATGCGGCGGACCTGCGCGTCAGCGAGGACCTTCTTCGCCGCCCGGGAACCGCGCTGCGCCGCCGCCTCGGTCACCCCACCCGGCGTCAACCCGTCGGCGACGAGCTGGGCGTACTCGGCCTGGACCTCCCCATGCCGGGTGGAGAACGCCGCCAGCAGCTGCGCGGGGAAGGCGGCGAGTTCAGCCACCCCGTTACGCACCGGCCCCCAGGCCAGTCCGCGCCGCCGGGACAGCTCATGGCGCAGCGCCGCCGCCCCCACATAGCCAGCGGTCTTCACGTGGGAGAGGAACACCTCCCCGTCCAACGCCCGCCAGTCCACCCGCCCCCGGCCCTGCTCATCGGCCACCGGCCGGCCTTGCTCATCCAGATCGGGGACGGCGGTCGCGTTCACCACGATGGAATGCACATGCAGATGGGCCTCGTCGCTCCGCGACACCTCATGCGGGTACGACACCGCCGCCACCCCCACCCCCGGACGGTTCCGGCCGGCAACGGTGCCCACCGTCGCATGCCGTTCCAGATAGCCGAGCACCGCCTCCACACCGGCGTCCATCGCCGCGGCCACATCCCGGCGAATCTCCTCATCCCCGAACGCCCACAGCAACGACACCGACTTCGGCGCCGAACACGTCACGTCATAGCCCAACACCACCGCCGGCGGCACCCGCGCGGCACAGAACCGATCCACCTCCGTCGCACTCACCAGCCACCGGCCCGTCCCCGCCTCCCGCACCGCCGCCAACCACGGACCCCGCCCCTCCCCCACCCCGTTGTCCACCGCCCGGCCCTCATCCCCCGGCACGCTGCCCGCCGAGGGGCCACGTCGCATCCCGGCCGCGCCTGTCCGCTCGTGCACCGCCCGATCGGCACCCTGCGCCGACCCGCCGGCATCAGCATCGCCACCGCGGGAGGCTGAGCGCTCCGCGGTGGCCATGGCCGCGGTGCGTACCGCCAGCGCACGCAGATAGGCCGCGCTCACCCCCGCCCGCCGCGCCGCCTGGGCCAACGTCAACAACCCCCCGCCCGGCCCGGCCGAACGCTGCCCCTCCACGGGCGGCGATGCCCGACCCGCCGACCCCGATGCCGTCAGCAACGGCCTCCCCGTCACCGCGTGCTCCCCGCGCAGCAGCCGCTCCAACGCCTCCCCCGCCACCGGCCGGCCCGCGTCCAACCCGACCAGATACGCCGCCGACCCGCGCGCCCACCCGGGCACCAACCCCTCGCCGTAGTACCGGCGCAACGGCGCCACCGCCCCCGGCTGCCCACCCTCCACGTAGGCCACCACCGCCCGCGCCGCCCGAGCAACCGTCTCCCCATCCCGGGCCCGCAACGTCAATACCTTCACCGTAGCGATCATGCCTCGCCCCCCACACCCCGCAGCCGACATCCCGGCGAAGCCGCCACACCCGGACCGCGGCGACGCTTCGACCCCGCCCCCAGGAACACACCCGGCCGGACGTCCCACCATCCCCGCCGAGAACATCGCCAAGGACCTCGTCGAACACCTCACCGAGGACCTCGCCCGATACCTCCCCCGCGCCCATTGCCCCGCCAAGGAACACCACCACCGCGACAGGCAGGTCGCATGGCGTCGCCCGACGACCCCGAGGAACACACCCGACCCGGCCCCTCACGCCTCACCGGCACGGATAAACAACAAAAAAGAAGCCCGGAGAGAGGAATAGTCCCACCGCCCGAAAACCACCGGCATATCTTGAGAGGATTCAACCAGCCAGAAAAACGATTATCCCGGCCCGACCAAAACCGCAAAGAAACATATCAGCCAAGAGGGAAAAATATCGGTGCGCCGCAGCCACAATACCCTCAGAAACAGTAGAATATGAGGTGCTGCAAGGGGGCATCATCAATCCATCACCCAGCAGGGACGGACCATGCAACCAGACGTCGCACTCGACAAAATCCGCAAACTCCTCGCGATGGCGGAAGCGGACGGCATCAGCGAGCAGGCCCGCGAAAGCTACAACCTGAAAGCCGCCGAGCTCATCGCCCGCTACGGCATCGACCAGGCCCGCCTCGACGCCCGACAGAACCGCCCCGCCACCCCCAGCGATATCCGCCTCGACATGGACCCGCCCTACGCCCGCGACAAGCTCAACCTGCTGTCCTCCATCGCTGTCCCCCTCGGCTGCCAGATCGTCTCCCACACCCGCCGCGACCCCGACCGGCTCCGCCAGCAGGCCCACCTGTTCGGGATGACCGCCGACCTCGACCGCGCCCAGATCCTCTACACCTCCCTGCTCGTCCAGTCCTCCTACGGCATCACCGCCGCCCGCATCCCCACCGGGGAAAACCCGCGCGCCTTCCGCCGCTCCTGGCTCGCCGGCTTCGCCGTCGCCGTCTACAAACGGCTCACTGCCGCCGAAGCCGCCGCGAAAGCCCGCGCCCTGCGCGAAGACACCACCAGCACCGGACCGTCGACCGCCCTCGTCCTCGCCGACCGCGCCACCCTCGTCCAACGCCACCTCACCCACACCTACCCCCGGCTGCGCAAGGGACGAGCCCGCCAGCTCTCCGGCTCCGGCGGCCGCGACGGCTACCACGCCGGCGAACGCGCCGACCTCGGCGGCACCCGCCTCATCCCCACCCAGCGGCCCGCTCTCGGCAGCTAACCCCACCGCACCCCGCGCCAGGCCGGCGCCGCCACCCAGCGGCGCCGGCCCTTCACCATGCCCGCAGCTATTCCGGTACGCCCCGTGCCGTCTGTTCTGCCGGCGTCCTTCCCTTCCAGGCTACGATCGACTCCGACAAAGATCAGACAATGATTCCGGGAGAATCCAGCCCCAGAGCAACCCGCCCGAGACCACGACCAGAAAATCGGCAGGACGCGGCACACAAATGCGCCCCCGAACCCCCACTCCCCCCGGGGAAAACAACCCGCCGGACGATGGACAGAACGGCACCCGGCGTCACCCACCTCCGACGGCACATATGGAGCTTGCGCTACGCGCAAGCTCCCAGGACCCATGAGGCCGCCCATCGAACCAGGGGCGAGAGGCTCCGGGCACGCCGTGCCCTGGTAGAGAATTCTCCGGGGTGGCGTCGAGGGAAAGGAACCTGACCCTGGGTGAGTTCAGCGACTGGGATATCGGCATTGCCGAGCGTCGCAGGCGTCGGCTACGGCGGCGAGGCCCTTCCTGGCGGAGTTCTACTGGCCGTCGAGCGCACCGGGGCGGTGCTGCCGTAACCATGCCTCGACCTCAGGGCGCCGCCAGGCCCGGAAGTTCGGTCGCGCGATAACGGGCGTCGGGAAGTCGGACGCCTTCGAGATCATCTTGTTGACGGCGGTCTGGGAGATCCCAAGCAACGACGCGATGTCACTGCTCGTCATGGTCTCATCCGCCACGGATCAACACTAGCTAGTTGCAGCGCTACAACCTCAGGGCGCATACTTTGATTGCAGCGCTACAACCCGTTGCGCCGAGAGGCGACTCCGCCCCGTGCCGACGATCGAGGCGGGACACCCGCGACCGATCCGCAAGGAGGCCGCAGTATGACCACCGTTCGACCATCCGAGCCACCCCCCAGTCCACAGCACGCGTCGGAGTTCGTCACGGTGACCCGCATCGTGCACCCGCCGGCGGTCGACATCGGGCTGTCCGTCTCGCCCGAGGCGACAGTCGAACAGGTAGCCGCCGCCCTCGCGTCCATGCCGGCCAGTGCCGTCTTCGCCGAGCACTTCGGCGACGTCGACGTCACCTTGGTCTTCCGCGAGACAGCATCCTCGGGCGACTGATCCGCCTTGGAGAGGGCGTCCGCCCGGGGGCGGGCGCTCAACGCTGCGCGGCGACGTCCTGCGCCGCGCCTTCACTCCGTTGTGATCCTCGCCGGGGACGGGCCCGTGCGGAAATCGGCGTTAGGGAGAACCGTTCTGCCTCGCGGCCAGGCCGCGAAGGTCGTCCGTTTCGTGGACGAACGCGGCGGTGAAGATGCGGGTCTGCGATGTCGAGGAAGCCGTGGTCGGGATCGTCGGCCAAGATCCGCTCTCCCCAGCTGATGGGTCGGCTCCCGCTCCAGCGAGTCGGTGGGGTACTCGCAAGGTTGGCTCAAGGTTCCGAGCTCTGCATGGTCGTGCTGGAGTGCCCTTCGAGTAGCAGCTTCCGGCATGTTTACATGATCGCTTCGTTCGTCGGCGGGACCATGGTCCTGAGCCGGATGGGTCGGGAAGCCGATGGTTGGGAGATGGCATCGACCCCCGGCCGGAAACTGTCGGACCCATCCGCTTGAATGATCCTCGGACGAGGTTGCGTCGCTAATCGGCCACGGGGGGTGGCTCGACGCGGACTCGAGAGCGGGGTTCAGCGATGTGGGCACACAGTATGAACACGTCCGGCATGCGCCACCGACTTGTCGATCATCTTGAGGGCACCGCACTGCTCGCTGAGCGTTTCGCCGCGGTGTTCGGTGCCGGTGAGGTGGGCCGCTTCGCAGGATTGGCGCATGACGTGGGCAAGGCATCCTGTGCCTGGCAGGACGGTCTGTTGCGGGCGGAGGCGACGGGCGTCCGCGTAGGTGAAGATCATAAAACGTTGGGCGTTCTTCTCGCGGAGCGGCGTGGGGCCTTCCCGGTGCTCGGTTTGCCTTTGCATGGTCATCACGGCGGGCTGACCAATCCGTCCGAGGTACGCTCGATGATCAAAGATCGAAGCAAACCGCGAGATGTACAGGACCGGGCGGAGGCGGAGGCAGCGCTACGTCCGCTGCTTCCTGGGTTGTTCGACGGGCCGCCGGTGCGTCTCCCGGTCGGGTTCGATGAGCCGGGTACCAGCGAGATGCTGATGCGCTTCCTGTTCAGCGCGTTGGTCGACGCGGACGGGCTGGACACGGCGGCTCATCGGTCCGGTGGCCAGCCGCAGGTTGCGGCTCCCGCGGACATGGCGATGTTGTGGGATCGGTTCGTCGGTCGGCGTAAGGAGATGCTGGCTGGTCGGCCCCCCGCCCCGGCTGCGGACCGGTTGCGCGGTGAGGTGTATGAAGCGTGCCTGGCCGCGGCGGCCGGTCCGACGGGAATCTACCGGCTGCCGGCGCCGACGGGATCGGGGAAGACGATCGCGGCGGCCGGGTTCGGCCTCCGGCATGCCCTCGAGCAGGGAAAGTCCAGGGTGATCGTCGCGGTGCCCTTCATCACGATCACTGAGCAGAACCATGCAGTGTACCGGCGTCTGTTGGACCCGGTCGGGGCGGGCAAGGGCGCTCCGGTGGTGTTGGAGCATCACTCGAACGTCACTGTCGATGACGACGGTCCGGCGCAACGGTGGCGCAGGCTGGCGGCGGAGAACTGGGATGCGCCATTCGTCGTGACGACCACCGTGCAGCTGTTCGACTCGCTTTTCGGCCGCAAGCCGGCGGCAATGCGCAAGGTGCACCGTCTCGCCAACTCCGTGATCGTCCTGGATGAGGTGCAGGCGTTGCCGGCGCCGCTGCTTCTCCCGATCGTGGACGGGTTGCGGACGCTGACGGCGCGGTTCGGGACGACGGTGTTACTGGCATCGGCGACACAGCCGGAGCTGTGGGCGCTGGATCCGTTGGAGTCGATCACGCCGATCGAGGTGATCTCCAATCCGGAATCCTTGTATAAGACGTCATGTCGGGTTCGGTACGAGTGGTGGCCCGATCCGAAACCGACGTTGGAGCAGGTCGCTGATCGGGTTGCCGATCCGGCGGCTGCCGGTGCAGACCAGTCGCTGACGATCGTGAATACGGTCGCGAATGCCCGCCAGATGCGGGACCTGGTTGCTGCCCGTGTACCGGCGACCACCCCGGTGCTGCATCTGTCGACGGCAATGTGCCCGGCGCACCGTCGAGAGGTACTCGCGGAGGTGAAGGAACGGCTCACCGCGCGGCTACCCGTCCGGCTGGTGAGCACCCAGCTGATCGAGGCCGGCGTCGACCTGGATTTCCCAGTGGTGTTCCGGGCGATGGCCCCGGCGGACTCGTTGCAGCAGGCCGCGGGCAGGGCGAACCGGGAGGGGCATCTCGGCCCGAAAGGCGGCTTGGTGGTCGTATTCGACCCGGCCGATGGCGGCCGTCCACGCTCCTACGACCTTCCCGTCGGCATCACCGCCCGGTACATCGGACTGGGCCGCGCCGACCCAGATGATCTCAAGGCACTACGCCTCTACTACCACAGCTACCTGCAAAATCCGCGGGTGTCAGGTAGGGATAGCAGGGGAGCGGCGGTGCAGATCAGCCGAGCGGCCCTCGACTTCCGCGCGGTAGCGGAAGGTCCGAAGCGCACAGGGGAAGACCCGAGACCGGACAGATCGAAGGCATTCCGAATGATCGATGAGGACACCGTCCCGGTCGCCGTGCCTTACCAGGGTGAGGAGGAACGGGTCCGTCAGCTCGTCGAGCGGATTCGCATGGTCCCGCTTCCCGAGCCTCGCCTCTTCCGCGATCTTCAACCCTACTTGGTCATGATCCAACGCCGCACCCGGGACCGCGCCGACGTCGCCACGCTGTGCCAGCCCGTCTTCGGGGACCTCGTCGAATGGGCCGGCAGCTATGACAAAAACACCGGCATCGTTCTTGAACCGTCAGGAGAGGAGTTCATCGCATGACCCTGACCCTGCCCCGTTCCCCCTCAGGGGACCCGCCGGTCGCCGTCCAGGTCTGGGCGGAAGGGGCGCTGTTCACCCGCCCGGAGTTCCGGGTCGAGCGGGTGAGTTACCCGGTGATGACGCCGACCGCTGCGGTCGGAGTGCTGGAGTCCATCTTCTGGAAGCCGGAGTTCCGCTGGGCTCCGGTGGCAATCGAGGTTCTCCGTCCGCTCCACCAGTTCACCCTCCGCCGGAACGAAACCTACGATCTGCCGCTTCTGTCGGACGCGGCAAGCGGAGTACGGCGGATCGACACGGTCGCTAACCGGGACCAGCGCAGCGCCGTCTGCCTGAAAGATGTTGCCTACCGGATCCATGCGCATGTCGAACTCCAAGACCATGCGACGAAGGACGTTGCCGCCTACCGGGAGCAGTTCCGCCGTCGGGTGAGCCGTGGTGCTTGCTTCCAGCAGCCTTACCTCGGCGCACGGGAGTTCCCCGCCTCCTTCGCACCGCCCGACGGCACACCTGTGTGGAAGCAGGACGAGGACCTTGGCGTCATGCTGCACCGCATCCACCACGGCCCACCGGTGGCGTTCGACTGGTTCACCGCCCGCCTCGATGCCGGCGTCCTGTATGTCCCGCGGGCCGGTATCCGTGGTGACGTTCCGGCGGTGGCCTGATGCTGCTGCAACGCCTCACCGAGTTCCAACGCCCGATGATCAGCGGGGTGGACGATCTACCGCCGTTCTACCAGTCTCGGCCGATGCGCTGGGGGTTGATGATCGACGCTGACGGTCAGCTCGCGATGCCGGACCTGCTAGATCTGTCCGATCCGACCGACAAACTACGCCGCTTCGGCGAGCCGGGCCCCGTGCCCTACCTGACCCGCAGCTCTGGCGCGTCGCCGCTGCTCGGTGCCGACGACATTCAATACGTCCTCGGTTGGGCCGATGACGATGCGAAGCCGGACTGGGTCGGACGGTGCCACGCAAGCTTCGTTGACCTCGTCCACCGCTGGGCCACCGCCTTCCCTGCCGATCTGATAGCTCAGGCCGTCGACGGCTTCTTCACGCGCCGTGGCCACAACCAGGTCCGCCGCCCGGAAGTCTGGACGTCGAAACAGGGAATTGTTCTGCTGGTCGGCGACGACGGGCACTGGCTTCCCGAGGAACGCTCCGTCCAGATCTTCTGGGAACGCGAGGTGCAGCGCCGCAAGGCTGGCGGGGACAGCCCCGACGGCGGGCGACGCGGAGTATGCCTGGTCTGCGGCCAGGATGGTGTTCTCGTCGAACGCTTCCCCCAGGGGATTCCCCGGCGGCTCGTTCCCCTCGCCGGTCAGGCCATTGCCGCACTCGTGTCCGCGAACAAGAAGATCCACACTTACGACTTCTCCGACAGCCTGGCAACCGTGCCGATCTGCATCGGCTGCGCCCGCATCTCCGTCGCGAACCTGCACTATCTGCTCGACCATCCCGATCACTCTCTGTCAGGTAGCGACGGTCGGATGACCTGGTGGACCATCGGCCGGGAAGTCGCCGTCATGACTCTTATGGGACAGGCGCGGGCAGCCGATGTCCGTGTCCTCGGTGAACGTGTCCACAGCGGTCGCGGCACTGAAGACACCGACCTGGAACACGAACGGTTCTGCTCAGTCACGATCAGTGGAAGCGGCGCTCGGATCGCAGTCCGGGACTGGATCGATATGCCCCTGGCGCAGCTCGAGGAAAATATCATCCACTGGTTCGGAGACCACCAGACATACGGCGTGAACCTGGCCCGCGGTGGTTACGTACCGCTGACCCGCCTAGTACTCGCTACCGGCCGGTGGATCGAGCAAGGCGGTGGAGACCGCTCCTCCGGCGAGTACGCCCGATTCGACGACCGCAGCGCGCAACGTCCCGACGGTGTCCGCCGAGACCTCCTGCGCATCGCGCTCAAAAACCTACCGGTACCACCCGCGCTGTTCGGCCATCTTCTGACCCGCATTCGTACCGACGGGCACGTCGATGACGCCAGAGTCGCACTGCTACGCCTGGCCCTGGTCCGCCGAGCCCGCCTTGCCGACGAAAGGAACCGACCTGTGCCCGGACCCGGTCTTGACCCGGACAACCATGACCCCGCCTATCTCGCCGGACGGATCTTCGCCCAGTTGGAATCCATCCAGTACTATGCTTCCCAGATGGGCCGAGAAAAGGGTGATCGGCTCAACACCACCTTCGCCGACCGATATTTCGCCGGTGCCGTTGCCAACCCGAAGACCGCTCTTATACAGGGATGGCTTCTTGTTCATCCATGGCTCAAGAAGATTCGTCGAGACAGTGTCGCCCGAGCAGTCGCTCTCGAAAATCAGCTGCATGGGCTCAACGAACTACTGGTAGCCAGCGGCGGATTCCCTGGTCGAGGAAATCCCGACGACCAGGCTATGTTCATTCTTGGCTATAGTCACCACCGGTCGGACTCAATGCGTCGAGGCGGCGCCGCCAACGCCGCGAAGACACCCGGCCCTGGATTTCCGCCGAACACTCCGGGGATGCCAGCGGATCCCGGCACACCCACCCCTTGATCAATATGCTGTCCTACCTGGCGTACTGCAGCAGATTCCTGAAGCCCACTACCGCCGTCATTTCACCAACTGCCCCCAGGAGTGCAATTCATGGCCTTCAACCTTGATCCCGAGAAGAAGCACGACATGGTGCTGCTGTTCGACGTCACCGACGGCAACCCCAACGGTGACCCGGACAACGGAAACCGGCCCCGCACCGACGACGAAACCGGCCATGGCCTGGTCACCGACGTCGCGATCAAGAGGAAGGTCCGCGACACCATCGGCCTGGCCGCCGAAGCCGAAGGCCTCGACCTGACCCGCTACCAGATCTTCGTCGAAGCCGGCCACGCGCTGAACACCCGACTGGAAGAGTCCTACCTCGTCAAGGGACTCGAACTCGGCAAGAAGATCGACGATGCGAAAGCCGCGAAGGCCCGGGAATGGCTCGCCAACCGGTACGTCGACATCCGCCTGTTCGGCGCGGTCCTGTCCACCGGCAAGACCCAGTCGCTGGGGCAGATCCGCGGACCGATCCAGGTCGGCATGGCCCGGTCCCTCGACCCGGTCCTGCCCGTCGACCATGCGATCACCCGGGTCACCCAGACCACCCAGGCCGACATCGACAAGGGCGAACGCACCGAGATGGGCGGCAAGTGGACCGTCCCCTACGGCCTGTACCGGGCAAAGATCCACTACTCGGCGCCCCGAGGCCGCCAGACCGGTGTCAGCGCCGCCGACCTCGACCTGTTCCTGTGCACCCTGGTCAACATGTTCGACCACGACCGGTCCGCGACCCGCGGCGAGATGGCCACCCGTGGCCTATACGTGTTCAGCCACCACAACGCCTTCGGCGTCGCACCGGCCCACACCCTCTCCGCCCACATCACCGCCCGGAAGATCTCCGCGGGTGAACCGCGCAGCTTCGGCGACTACAAGATCGACGTCGATGACGCCGACCTGCCCGACGACGTGGCCCTCACCCGCGTGCTGGGATGAACCCCTCCGACTGGTGGCCCGGCGGGGACGCCCACGCCGGACGGCTTCCCATCTCCGCCCTGGAACACCACGCCTACTGCCCCCGCCAGGCCGCACTGATCCACCTCGACAACGTCTTCGCCGACAACATCGAGACGATGCGCGGCAACGTCGCCCACGCTCACGTCCACGAACCGTCCCCCGCCGTCCCCACCCCACAGGGAAACCGGATCCGGCAGGTCACCGGCCTGCAGGTCTGGAGCGACCGGCTGGGCCTGTACGGGGTATGCGACGTCGTCGAGATCAGCTCGACCAGCGCAATCCCGATCGAGCACAAGGTTGGCCCCTACGTCCCCGGCGGGCCGGCCGATCTCCAGGCCGGCGCCCAGGCGTTGTGTCTGCGAGACATGCTCACGCTCGACGTCCCCTATGCCGAAGTGTTTTCCCACACCGACCGTCGGCGCCACCGCGTCGACCTCACCGACACACTCGCCACCCGAATCATCACCGCAGCCGAGCGGATGCGAGACATCCTCACCACCGCGGCCCTCCCCGAGGCCGTCGCCGACCGCCGCTGCCGACGATGCTCCCTACACCACGACTGCCTCCCCGAGCTGGCCAACGCCGCGGCGGGCACCCACGACCTGTTCACCCCACGACCCGCAGGACACTGGCATGGCTGAGCTCCTCAACACCCTCTACGCCACAACACCCGGAACCAGCCTGCACCTCGACGGCGACGCCGTACGCATCTGGCATCCCGACAACGACAAAGGCCGCCGCCTTCTCCCCCTCGTCCGCGTCGATCACATCGTCGTCTTCGGCGGCGTCACCATCACCGACGATCTCCTACAACGCTGCGCCACCGACCGCCGCTCCGTCACCTGGCTCACCGGCAACGGCCGCTTCCGCGCCCGCGTCGAAGGACCCACCGGCGGCAACCCCCACCTACGCATCGCCCAACACGATCACTTCCGCGACGACGAACGACGCCTCACTCTCGCCATGTCATACATAGCCGGGAAACTCCAGAACAGCCGCCAACTCCTCCTCCGCGCCGCCCGCGACGCCACCGGCACCCGCCAAACCGCACTCCGCGACACCGCCGCCCACCTCGCCGACGCCCTCCCCACCCTGCGTGACACCACCAACGTCGCCGAGGCCATGGGCGTCGAAGGACAGGCAGCCCGCCGCTACATCGCCACATGGCCGCACCTGCTCACCCCGCACGCGACCGTCACCGCCCCCGCCGGACGCACCAGCCGACCCGCCACCGACCCGGTCAACGCCGCCCTGTCCTTCGGCTACGGCATCCTGCGCATCGCCGTCCACGGCGCCCTCGACCACGTCGGCCTCGACCCCCACATCGGCTACCTCCACGGCATCCGCCCCGGCAAACCCGCCCTCGCCCTCGACCTCATGGAAGAATTCCGCGCCCTGCTCGTCGACCGCCTCGTCTTCACCGCCTTCAACCAGCGCCAGCTCACCGATGCCGACTTCGAACACCACCCCGGCGGCTCCTGCCAGCTCACCGAGTCCGGCCGGAAAAACTACCTCACCCTGTGGAGCCAGGCACGCGCCCGAACCTGGCCCCACACCCTCCTCACCCACGACACCCCCGCCGCCACCCTTCCCCTGCTCCAGGCCAGGATCCTCGCCCGACACCTCCGCGGCGACATCCCCCGGTACATCCCCTGGAGCCCTACCTGATGGACCTCCTCGTCACCTACGACGTAGACACCACCACCCCCGACGGCAACCGCCGCCTCCGTAAAGTCGCGAAAATCTGCGAAGGCCATGGCATCCGCGTGCAGAAATCCGTCTTCGAAATCGTCTGCACCGAACCCCAGCGCGTTCTCCTCGAACACAAAATCAGTCAGGTCATCGACGAGACCCTCGACAGCATCCGGATCTACCAGATGCCCCAGCACACCCTCGACAACGTCCACCACCTCGGCGCAGGCGTCCAACCCGTCCACCGCGCCGACCACATCATCTGACCGCCTCGGAACCCCAAGCACCTCCCCGACACCAGGCACCTCCCTAAGCCAGAAAGCACACAAAACGGTCAGAGACCCGGCCATAACAGTGACACTGGATCTTCTTCTACG
>NZ_JDWE01000043.1:0-536 GCF_000685765.2 Frankia sp. BMG5.23 | reverse complement strand
GACCGCCAAGACGCAGCGCCGGGCGTCCGCGCCCGGCGCGGTTCCAGGCGTCGGCGGCGGGCCGTCGGGGGTCCATTTCCCACCGAGGACGATGCGCAGAAGGCGCTGATGGCCTCGTTAGCGGAGCTTCACGGCGGCGACTGGCTGGAAGAGGCCTGACTCGAACCCACGACCGACGGATTATGAGATCATCGGCAGCCTGTTCGCCGGTCTCCATGGACGTCCGCCGGTCCTGATCACAGGTACACCCGGTCGCCCCGCCGCTTCTTGATGATCGACGCCACAATATGGACAATACACCCTTTGAAGCCATAATCGCACCGATCTGGCCACGCAACGGTGCAGGTCGACCGGCGTACACCAGATCGTCGATCATAGCCAAAGAGGATAAGTTATTCGCCAGCTAGGAAACTCAGGCTAGTCCAGAACATCCGCCGCGGCTGTAGGGTAGGCGACTGGCGCGGTGGCATCTCGCTTTAGGCGCGTGGTCCGGTACCTTTGTCCGCGCGGTTTCCCGCCCGTTTCTCATCCCGGCC
>NZ_JDWE01000042.1:0-38596 GCF_000685765.2 Frankia sp. BMG5.23 | reverse complement strand
CGACCATGCGGGCTACCAGCAGGGAATGACCACCCAGATCAAAGAAGTTGTCTCGCAACCCCACCCGCTCGACACCGAGCAGCTCCTCCCACACCAGCGCCACGCGACGCTGAACGACCGAGGCCGGCGCCACAAACCGCGCCACCACACCTCGCGCCGCCCCCGCATCCGGCAACGCCCCGCGATCCACCTTGCCGTTCGGCGTCAACGGCAACCGCTCCAACGCCACCCAGCCAGACGGCACCATGTACTCAGGCAATCGCCCCCGACAGAAATCCCGCAAAGAACCGGCCAGACCCTCACCATTCACACCGTCAACCGGCACCACATACCCCACCAGCCGCGCCGCCGGTCCAGCCCCCACCACCGACACCACCCCCGCACGCACCCCCGCGTGCGCCCGCACCACCGACTCCACCTCACCCAGCTCGATACGAAAACCCCGCACCTTCACCTGGTGATCAATACGGCCCACGAACTCCAAACACCCATCCGAACGCCACCGCACCACATCACCCGTCCGATACAACCGGCCCCCACCACCAAACACATCCGGCAGGAATCGCTCCGCCGTCAACGACGCACGACCCCAATACCCCCATGCCACCCCCGCGCCACCGATAAACAATTCACCACACACCCCCACCGGCACTGGCGCCAAACCCCCATCCAGCACGAACACCCGCGTATTCGCCACCGGCCGGCCCACCGACACAACCACACCAGCCGTCAGGCGGGCGAAAGTGGAATACGTCGTGGTCTCCGACGGGCCATAGAGGTTGTAGACGACCCGGTCGGGAGCGCCAGCCGTGAGCACACGGTCGACGAGTGCGGAGCCGAGCGGCTCCCCGGCCAGGTTGACGACGCGGACCGTGCGGGGCAGGCCGTCAGAATTCAACAGCTCCTCGATCGCCGAGGGGACCGTGTTGACCAGGGTCACGGCCTCTCGGGCGGGGAGCTCCGGCAGGTCAAGCGCGTTTTCGGCGAGGATGACGGTGCCGCCGCAGGCCAGCGGGACGAACAGCTCGAAGACCGACAGGTCAAAGCAGACCGAGGTGGTGGCCAGCACCCCCGCCAGGTCGTCCCGGCGGAATTCCTCCAACGCCCACCGGACCAGGTTGACCGCGCTCTGATGGGCGATGACGACGCCCTTCGGCCGCCCGGTGGAACCCGATGTGAACAACATGTAGGCGGCATCACCCGGACGCGGGCCGGCGGGAGGCTGGGCTGCGGGAGGCGCGCCGGCCGCGTCGACAAGCAGCTTGACGGCGTCGGTCCGCGGCAGGCTCGCCCGCAGTTCGCGCATCGTAAGGACCGCGCTCACCTGCGCGTCCGCGAGGATCATCGCGATACGCGCGCTGGGATAGCGCGGGTCCAGCGGCACGTACGCGGCGCCGGTGCGCAGCACGGCGAGCAGGCCGGCCACCAATTCGGCGCCCCGGTTCAGGAAGACCGCCACCCGGTCGCCGACGCCCACACCGAGCCCACGCAGCCGGGCGGCCATCCCGTCGGCCCGTTCCTGCAGCTCGGCGTACGTCACGACGTTCTCGCCGTGCCGCAGCGCTGCGGCCCGCGGCGTGCGGGCGGCCTGCGCCGACACCAGATCGTGCAGGCACGTGTCCGCAGGGAAGTCGCGGTCGGTGCGATTCCACTCGTCGAGGGTGCGTCGCCGCTCCACGGCCGTGAGGTTCGATAGTCGTGCCACCGGCACCGCGGGATGCTCGACGGCGTCGGTCAGCAGCGCGGCGAACCGCTCTCCCAGCGACTCGGCCACGCCCGCGTCCACACGCGAGGGGTCGAACTCGATCCGGCCGACGAGGGCCTCATCCGTGGAGGCGAGGACGAAACTGAGGTCGAACTGGCTGTCCGCCGCGGGCAGTTCTGCCGGGACGACCTCGAGTCCGCCGAGGTCCAGGTGGGCCCCTGCGGCGCCGACCGCGAAGGCGCCCAGTGAGGAGTCTCGCGCGGCTCTGAGGTTCTGCAGCACGAACATGGTCTGGAAGACAGGAGATCGGCCGAGGCTGCGGTGTGGACGGAGCCGCTCGACCATGACCGGGAATGGCAGCTCTCGATGGTCCAAGGCAGCGCCGAGGACGCGGGCTGTCTGCGTGACCAGCCCGTCGAAGTCCGGCCCGGCCGACAGATCGCTGCGGATCGCCAAGGTGTTCACCGCGTAACCCACGAACTCCGGCGAGCCCGGCCAGTCGCGCATCGCCACCGGAATGCCGACAATTACATCGTCCTGCCCCGTCAGGCGGTGCAGCAGCGCCGTATAGCCAGCCAAAAGCACGGTGAATACAGTCGTACCTCGGTCGGATGCAAACTGACGCACCCGCTCGGAGAGTTCCGGGTCCAAGGCGAACCCAGCGGCGGATCGCGACTGCCCGGCGGCCGCGGGGGCCGCGGGGGCCGGGAGGGATAGCAGCGGCAGTGGAGCGGCCAAATGCCGACTCCAGAACCGCCAGTCCTCCTCCCTACGTGGATTGTCCGTCTGACACTGCTGCCACCGAGCGTAGGCCTGGAAGTCGGCCGCCGGAGCGAGTTCGGCGGACCTGCTGTGCCGGCCGGCTTCGTAACAAACACGTAGCTCGCTCACCAGCATGGACAGTGACCACAGGTCGACCACGAGGTGGTGCGCGGCAAGAACTAGGTGGTGCGTGTCGGCGCCGGTTCGCAGGAGGCGAATCCGCAGCAGCGGTCCGCGCGCCAGGTCGAAGGGCTCGCTCGCGGCTCGCGCGAGTTCCGCCGCGAACTTGTCCTCGGTCCAGCCGATGGCGTCCCGGCTGGTGAAGTCGGGCTCCACCGCGAGGGGAACGTGCGGCGCCGGTTCTCCCTCCGCCGCCGGGAAGCAGGTCCGCAGCGCGTCATGCCGGGCCGTCAGGGTCACGAAGGCGTCGCGCAGGACCCTGACGTCCAGATCTCCCGTGAGGCGCACAGCACGGGAGATCACATACGCCGTGCTCTCCGGTTCCAGCTGCTGCAGGAACCACAGAGCCCGCTGGCCCTCAGTCATCGCCGGCCGAGGGGTGGCCACCGGTTCGGTGCTGGCCAGCCCGAGCGGCGCCGGCCGCTCCCGCAACCGCGCGACGATCTGCGCCGCCACCTTCTGGATGGAGCCCGTGAGAACCATTGACACCGGGACGCCGATGCCGATCTCGGCGCTCAGCCGCTCGGCCAGCTCGACCGCGCCGAGCGAGTCGAACCCGAGGGCCGGCAGCGGGGCGTCGAGCGCCGTCCGCCCGCGCGGCACGCCGATGTACTCGCTGACCAGCACCTGGAGGCGCCGCTCGAGCGCGTCCGCACGCGCGTCGGGATCGAGGGCTTCCCATGCCGCCGGAGTCCAGGGGCTCTCGGTTCCCGACGCCCGGTCGGCCGGCAGCTCGGCTGGCGTCAGCCGGGGCAGCTCGCCGGCGAGGTACGCCGCGCGGCAGGCCCGCCGCTGGACCTTGCCACTGGAGGTCTTGGGGACGGTCCCGGCTGGCACGAGAACGACGTCGTGCGCCGCCAGGTCGTGGTGCGCTCCGATCGCCGCGCGCACCGCCGCGGCCATGTCCGCCCAGTCGTCGCCCCCGTGGCGCCGATCGACCTCCTGTACAACCACGACAGCCTCGGTACCGGCCACGGTGACCGGGAACACCGCGACGCCGCCGCGCCGGAGCGCCGGATGGCTGCTCTCCGCGGTGAGCTCGATGTCCTGCGGGTAGTAGTTGCGGCCACGGACGATGATCAGATCCTTCTGGCGGCCCGTGACGAACAGCTCGCCGTCGAGGACGAAGGCCAGGTCGCCCGTGCGCAGCCACGCGCCGTCCATGTCCGTCGGCCGGGCGGCGAATGTCTCGGCATCTCGCGGCTGCGCGTTCCAGTAGCCGCTCGCCACGCTCGGCCCACTGAGCCACACCTCGCCGACGACTCCGTCGGCGAGCGGCATCCGGGTCTGCGGATCGACCACCAGCAGGCGCTGGTCGGGAGCGGTACGCCCGCAGCCCACGAGCGGCCGCCCGCCGGGCGCTGGCACACCCCGCCCAGCCGCGAGCTCGTCGACGGCGAACTCTCGTACCGTCGGCGGGTCGGCTCGGCGTCCACCGGTCGCGATCAAGGTCGCCTCAGCAAGGCCGTAGCAGGGGTAGAAGGCCTGTCGGCGGAAGCCGAATGGGGCAAAGACATCGGTGAAACGGTCGAGCGTCGAGGAACGCACGGGCTCCGCGCCGCAAAACGCAATCTGCCAGTCGGTGAGATCGAGGCCGCGGGTGTTCTCCGGGGTCGCGCGCCGTGCGCACAGCTCGAACGCGAAGTTCGGTCCACCGCTGACGGCGGCCCGAGTCTCGGAGATCACCCGGAGCCAGCGCATCGGGTCGCTCAGGAACGCCATCGGGGTCATCAAGGTGACCGGGAACCCGCCGTAGACCGGGCCGAGCACCCCGCCGATCAGTCCCATGTCGTGATACGGCGGAAGCCAGATTACGCCATGGCTCTGAGCGTCGAGTCCAAAGTAGTCGCTGATCAGCCCAAGATTGTGCAGCAAGTTCGCGTGGGTGAGCCGGACGCCCCGGGGGTCGCCTGTGGAGCCGGAGGTGTACTGCAGGAAGGCGAGGCTGGCTCCGCGGAGCGCTGCTGGCTGCTCGGTGTCAGGCATCCGGTCAGGCAGGGTGTCCGTCGCCAACCAGTCGACCTGGCGTAGCTCTGGCGCGTGCTCGGCCAGGAGGTCTCCGGCGAGGGCGGCGAGGTCGGCCGTGGTAAGCACGCACCGCGAGTCGGCGTCGGCGGCGACCGCGCGCAGCCGCTGTACGCCGCGCTCCCACCGCTCGAGATCGGGCGGGTAGACGGGGACGGCAACAACGCCCGCGTATAGGCAGCCAAAAAACGCGACGAGGTACTCAGGCCCTGGCGGGTAGAGCAGCAGCGCCCGGTCCCCGACGGCGAGGCCTGCCGCCCGGAGTCCCGCGGCGATCTGCTGGGCACGGCGGTCCAGCATGCCGTAGGTGGCATGTGTGCGCGCGCCGTTGCCGAGGTCGTCCGGTAGGAAGGTGAACGCTTCCCGATCCGGCTGCGCAGCAGCCCGCCGTCGCAGCACGTCGGTGAGGGTCTCTGGTAGGTCGGTCAGGCCGTCCGGGATGCGCATTGCGCCCCTCTCGTCTCCGCACGCGTCGCCGGCCGACGCCCTGCACAGTCCTCGGGTTGTCGTCGTCCGGGCCATGACAACCGCCTGCCAACGTGCTGTCATGACCTTAATGTCGCATGACAAGTTAGTCAATATGACTGTCATGAACAGGGCGAAACACGAGCGATGACCTTCCCGGGCGGCGAGGACACGCCGGGCGACGTGCTAGTACTGAGTCAAAATGACTCAGGGTGAGGCTGTCAGGGAGACCTGGTGGACGAGCTTGCGGGTCTGGTGTTCGGGGTCCTGGCGGCGCTGGTGGTAGTCGGGGCCGAGGTCGCGGTAGGTGGTCTGGTCGTGGAGCAGATGCCAGGCGATCATGAGCATGGCGTGGGAGACCGCGACGAGAGCGTGTTTGCTGCTGCGGCGGGTGGCGATCCGCCGTAGTGGGCGGACAGGTAGGTGGTTCTCGACCGGGAGGCGGAGGAGGCGCTTCCCCGAGTGCTCCGCGCAGCCAGGTGTCGTCGCGGCGGGTGCGGCCGGAGTAGTGTTTGCCGGCCGGCTCGTTGTTCCCCGGACACAGTCTCGCCCACGACGCCACGTGCCCGGCGGTCGGGAACCGGGTCATGTCGCCGCCGGTCTCGGCGATGTTGATCTGCGCCCTCGGCGATCTTCGCCGGGGGCATGCCTTGGGCGGAGAGCAGGATCATCTGCGCCCGCCGCCACGTCACCACCGGCCCGCTCGAGCGGCGCACGATCCGCAACAGCCTCTGCCCCATCCGGATCGATCTTCCGGACCCGCACCCGTTCGCCACAGCACGGATCATCGACCCGACACCCAGACCGCCGAGGCAAGCGACTCGACGCGTCCTCACAATGGCGAACCTTGCCGGATGCGGCACTAGCATGGTGGTGCAGAGGGAGGCGTGGTGGTGGTCGAACTGGCCACTGAGCGCATCACACAGAGCCGATCTTGCCGCGCATCCCTTGCGGGCCAGCTCGCAAGCACGTGCGGGTCGCGTTCGCCGGCAATCAGCACGTCGAGCATCGCCCGGCTGGAGACACCGAGGATATCGGAGACGAACACCGATGGCGTGATCCCGGCGTCCTCCAGCACTCGGTGCAGGCGTTGGACTTCGCGGATGTGTTCTTGGGTGACGACGGTGCGGTAGCGGGTCAGATCGCGTCATCGTTGGATGGGTGGAGGTGGGACGAAGCTGGGGCGGACCAGGCTGTTCGATCAGCAGGGCGGAGTTGGCGAAGTCGGTCGTCCAGCCGGGTACGTTGCGCAGTGCCGGGCGTTGAGGAGCTGGCAGTCGAAGGCGTCCCCGAGCAGGTAGAACACCGGCTTCCATCCCTACCAAGGTCACCTCGTGCGCGGCCAGCCAGTCCCGTATTTCCAGCAACGTCGGAGTGGTCGTGGTGAACGGGTGAACCTCCTGCCAGCGGCATTTCCCCAGGCCAGGGATCCGGACACAGGCGTTCACATCGGCCTTGCCAATATCGAGACCGGCTCACCGCTCGGCGAACGTCCCCACTGGACATCTCCCACGATGCATCAGGCGGGACGTCCGGGACGACCCGCCAGGCCAACAAGAAGCTGAGTCACGTGCTCGCAGCAACAGTCACGAGTGCCTGAGAGCGGCCTCCGGCCGCCTTCGTCGACTACCCGTTCCGGGAGTTCCCCGTGCCTGCCATGTGCCGGGTCCCCAGCCTCGTAGCCGAGATGGTCCCATCTCTGCCAGCAGGACCCGATCGAAGACGGCCTTCGTCATCTTCTTCAGCAGGCCATCGACCCCGTCGATTGGCGTACCGATCTTCTTCACGTCCTTCAACAACGCGTCAATCAGGTCCGGAGAGAAAGCCTCGGAGAGCCGGTGCGCCGCCCTCATGTCATCTGCCTGAACTGGTAGCTGTTCACGTCGGTTGGGTTGCGGCCTTGTAGATCTTGTTCGGTGATCGTGTGGCGTTCGCGGGCCGGTGGGTGATGATCGGATAGCGTCCGGGACGTGGAGTCAGGCGGCCGTCCGACGTACGAGGAACTCGTGCGTCTGCTTGCGGACCGGGACGCCACCATCGCCGCCCAGGCGGCCACGATCGCGGAGCAGGCGCGGCCGGTCGAGCGGCTGGTCGGGCAGGTGGAGCAGTTCACCGACAGGGTCCGCGAACTGGACCGCCAACTCGGCAGGGACAGTACGAACTCGTCGTGGCCGTCGTCGTCGGACAGCCCGTATACGAAGAAGAAGGCCAAGCCCCGGTCGTCGCGGACGTCGACGGGCCGGCCGAGGGGGGTGGCCCGGCGCGGCGGGCGCGACCCGTCAGATGGTCGACGACCCGGACGAGACCCACACGATCGACCCGTCGTTATGCGCGGACTGCGGGTTCCCACTGGCCGGAGCGCCGAGGCTCACGACGCGGCGCCACCAGATCTTCGACCCGCCGCCCCCGCCACGCCCGTATGTCATCGAGTACCGGATCGTGACGCGGGTCTGCCCGTGCTGCGCGGCGACGGCCGAGGGGCTGACACCCGTCCCGCTGGCGGGCCGGCTTGTCTGGGGCCCGCGGATGCTCGCGCGAGCGGTGTGGCTCGTGTGCGCGCGCCGCCTCCCGATCCGCCGCGCCGCGGCGGTCCTGACGGTGATGGTCGGCGCGACGGTCTCCGCCGGCTGGGCCGGCGGCGTGCGCGCCCGCGCCGCGCGGCTGTTGGAGAACACCTTCCTCCCGCACGTGCGGACGTTGATCGCCGCCGCGCCGGTCGCGCACGCCGACGAGACGACCGCCCGCGCCGACGGTGCGCTGCGCTACGTCCACGTCGCCGCTACCGACTACCTGACCGCGATGCACACCGGTGACCGGACCGCCGAGGCGATCGACGCCGGCGGGATCTGGCCGGCGTTCACCGGCGTGCTGATGCGTGACGGCTACAACGGCTACACCCACCTCACCCGGGCGCTGCACGCTTGGTGCGGCGCGCATTATCCGGACGTCGCGGTTATGCGGACCTTAGGACGGTTGACGCTGGTTGCCGGGCGTGCGACCTGGTGCCGGGTTGGGATATTTAGAGGCTTTCGAGGAAAGCGAGGAGCTGGTCGGGGGGCTGGTAGCGGCCGGGGTTGGTCGACGGCGGCGTGGTCCTGTCCACTGCCCGCTGTTTGAGTTCGAGGTCGGCTTCCAGGTAAATACGTGTCGTGGTCACGCTCTCATGGTCCCAGCCACAGCGCGATGACGGTGACATCGACGCCGGCGTGCAGCAGGCGCATCGCAGCGGTGTGACGCAGCACGTGAGGGGTCACGATCTTGCCGGCCAGCGAGGGGCAGTCCGCGGCGGCGTGGTGGGCGATGCGGCGGGCGAGGGCATCGCGGCTGAGCTGTTGCCCGGTGCGGTTCGGGAACAGGACGTCGGCCGGGGCGCCGCCGCGCTCACGGGTCCAAGCGTGCAGGACGGTGATTGTGTGGCTGGTCAGCGGGGTGACCCGGTCCTTGCGTCCTTTGCCGTGGCACCGCAGGTGCGCTGCGGTGCCCAGGTTCAGGTCCGCGAGGGTCAGACCGGTGGCCTCGGACGCGCGTAGACCCGTCTGCGCCATCGTGACGATCAGGGAGTGGTCGCGCCGGCCTGTCCAGGTGGTTTGGTCCGGGCTGGCGAGCAGCGCGTCGAGCTCGGCGTCGGTGAGGTAGGTGACGATCGTCTTCTCGGAGCGTTTGGCTGGAATCGCCAGTACCCGGGTGATGCCGGCCGCGTGTTCGGGGTGGCGCAGGGCCGCGAAGGCAAACAGGGAGTGGATCGCGGCGAGCCTCGCGTTGCGAGTCCGGGCGCTGTTGCGCCGGTCGGTCTCGAGGTGGTCGAGGAATGCCGCGACCAGCGGCGCGTCCAGGTCGGCGAAGTCGAGGCGGCTCGCGGATTTGCCGGTGCGGGCAGTCGCGAAGACCAGCAGCATCCGTAGGGTGTCGCGGTAGGCGGCGATCGTGTGCTCGCTGGCCTTGAGCTGGCGGACGAGCCGGTCGGTGAAGAATGCCTGCATCGTGCCGGCGATCGGCGTCATCCCGCGCCTCCTCTGTCCGAGGGCGGGCTTCCGCCTGGCGGACGGGTCTCGAGCCGGCGCGCGGCCTCCGCGAGCAACTCCGGCGCTGCGTCCAGATACCAGTAGGTGTTTTTCGGATCGGCGTGTCCGAGGTAGGCCGACAGCAGCGGCAACCGGGCAGCGACGTCGCCGCCGTCGCGATACCAGCCGAGCAGGGTCGCGACCGCAAAACTGTGCCTCGTGTCGTGCGGCCGGGGTCGGGCCCCACCCGGGCGGGCGGTCAGCCCCACACGGGCAGCCAGCAGGCGGAACTGGAAGTCGATGCTCACCGTGAGCAGCCGGCTGCCCGGGTTGGAGACCAACAGCGCGGGGCTGATGGGCTGGGGGTGGATCGCGTCACGGGTGTGCTGGTAGGCCCGCAGCGCCGCGACCGTGGTCGGGTGCAGTGGGAGCTGGCGGGAGCGTCCGTTCTTGCTGGCGCGCACGGTCAGCAGCCCGGCATCCGGGTCGAAGTCACTGTCGTCGAGGCGGGCGGCCTCGCCGATGCGGATGCCGGTGACCGTGAGAAGGCCGATGAGGGTCCGGTAGGTCGCCGCCGTCATCGAGTAACGCAACGTGTCCGCGGCGGCCATCAGCGCGGCGATGTCGGCATCGGAGTAGAGGTAGGGCACCGCGCGGCTGGAGCCCTTGGCGAACAGGCCAGGTGGCGGGACCGGCACCGCCGGGTCGAGGGTGTGCAGGTAGCCGGCGAACCCCCGCACGGCCCCCATCCGCATCCGCAGCCAGCTCGGGCCCGCCTTCGCCGGGGCCGTGACCCAGTCGAGCACGTCGTCGATGGTGAAAGCCCCGGTGCCGCGCTGCTCGAGGAAGTCGAGGAACTGAGCGAGCAGCTTCTCCTCCCGGGCGAGCCCGAACCCGAAGGCCCGGCGCAGCGTCAGGTAGTCGCCCAGTGCGGCACGCAGCCCGGTCACGACAGGCTCCCCGGCCAGGGCCGGGCCAGCGCCCGCAGCGCCTCACGGTCGACCTTCGCGTAGATCGCCGTAGTCCCAGGTCGCCGGTGTCTCAGCACCTGGCCGACCTCCGCCAGCGGTGATCCGGCGCGCAGCATCCCGGTCGCCGCGGTGTGCCGCAGCCGGTGGGCGGTCACCGGCCCAAGACCGGCCCGCCGCCCAGCGGCGATGACCGCCTGGGTCACCCCGGTGCTCGTCAGGCCCCGGTGCGGTGCCTTCACCCGGATGAACACCCGCCGGTCGAGCGCCGTCGTGGGACGGCCGTCGCGCAGGTAGCCGGCGACCGCCTCCCCGACATCGACCGGCAGCGGCAGCCGGTCGACCCGGCCGCCCTTGCCGCGCACGATGACCTCGCCCCGACGCCAGTCGAGATCGCCCAGGCTCAGCGTGGCGACCTCGCCGGCGCGCAGCCCGAGCCGGGTCATCAACGTCATCATCGCCAGGTCCCGGCGCCCGGCTGTCGTGGCCTGGTCGCAGGACGCGAGCAGCCGTGCCGCCTCGTCCGGCTCGAGGAACCGCGGCAACTGTTCCCGCCGGTCGGCGACCTTCGGCACCGCATCGACGAGCAGGTCGGGCACCAGGCCGTCGTAGTGCAGGAACCGCAGCAGGCCGCGCAGCGCGCTCGCGGCACGCTGGACCGACTTCGCCGGCCGGACCCGCGCGGTGTCGAGCACGAACCCGGCGACGTCGCCGCGGGTCAGACCAGCCAAATTCAGGGCACCGTCTGGGCCGGCGCGGACGGCCACGAACGGCCGCACGAGAGCGACGTAGTCCTCGGCGCTCTCCGCCCCCAACCCTCGCTCGCCGAGCAGGTAGTCACGAAAGCGCGCGAGCAGGCTGTCCACCGCGGAGCCGGCCGTCGCCGCCCGCGGCGGGGGCGCGGCGCCCAGAGAACGTAGGTAGCCGAGCAACGGTTCGAGGGCCTTCGGCGTGAGCCACTGCGCATAGCCCGCGGCCCGCCGGACCTGGAGAAACTCCTCCGTCACGGTCGACGACAGCCCGGTGACCTCCGTACCACGGTCCGCCATCCAGCGGCTCAGATGCGCGGCCAGCCGCAGCTGGTCACGCGTCGCGAACGGCGTGAAGCCGAGCCGCCGCAACTCCTCGACGAACCCGGCCGCATAAGACTCCAACGGGCCCACGACCCGGACACCCAGCAGGTTCTGCATGACCCGACCTCCTCACCGACCGGCAAGAAGATCGTCAGTTGCTGGTGAATTTATATGTCGACTTCACCCACGGAGACCACACAGAGACCATGCGACGTCCACTGACGTCCGCATAACCGCGACGTCTGGATAATGGGCGTTATGCTGACGTCAGCATAACGCGCACACCCTGCGTGACCTGCGGTCCATCCACGACGGGGATCCGGCCGGGCAGGTCTGGGCCGACGCGATGGCGTCCACCCTGCTCGACGCCCACCACGCCGCGTGCGCCGCCCGCGACGCCGGGGCGAACGCGCTCGCGCCCGAGGCCGTCGTCCTCATCCGCAACCACTACCGCGGCGCGCTCGCCCGCGGCGAGACCGACAACCACGGCGACCGCTCCTCACTCGCCCACGACGCCCACACACTGATCCGCCGGATACGCCGCGAGGAGGACATGATCCTCCGCTTCGTCGTCGATCTGACCGTGCCCTTCTCGAACAACCAAGCAGAAAGGGACGTCAGGCCGGTCAAGGTCCAGCAACGCACCTCCGGTGGTTGCTGGCGGACCCTGGCCGGCCTCGTCGACTTCGCGGTCGTGCAGTCCTACCTGTCGACCGCGACCAAGTGGGGCCTCGACACCCTCGACGTTCTCGAACGACTCTTCACGACCGGCCCCTGGCTACCGCCCGCCGCTGAACCCGGCTAACGCGGCCAGCCTGCCATACCGCCAAACGAACCCCGTGCGCATCGCGCACGGGGCACTCCGCCTGCCCTGCCGATAAGCGCCAAGCGCACCGCCTACCACCCGAGCTGAACAGCTACCTGAACTGACGTGTTTGCACCTATTTGGGGTCTATATCTGACCTACCTAATAACGGGTAGATCGACCTTGACTCACCTCCGGCTCGCACTGTCGCCATGCCATGACACGCCCGCCGAGCGGGTGTACGAGTTCCCGGTCAATGTGGCGCACAGAGATCTTGACGAGGCCCAGTGTGCCAGCCCGCCACCCAGCGTCCGCGACCCGGCTGACCGGCACATTCCAGTCACCGACCAGCTGGCCCGCCGTGACCAGCGCCGCGATCAACAGCCGCCCGCCCCACACCGCCAGCGGCGTGTTCTCGACGAAGCCGACCCGGGAACGCCCCGCGTTCTCACACCCCTGCCGCCTCTTATGCCAGGCACCTGCGCCGCCGCAGCCACCAGGTGGCGCACCGCGTGCCCGGCCGTCTCCCGCACCTGCCCCGGCACCTCGCCGCAGCCCAGACAGCAGACCACCGTCCCCGACCGCCGCCGTCATGTGCACCGTCAGCGGCCCGTCCACTTCCCGCTCGGCGAGCTCGACCTGAAGAGGCCAGCCGGGAGCCCCAGCAAGCCGCTCAGCGTACAACCCGTACCCCGAGACACGAAGAGCGATAAATCAGTGGCAACACGGGGCCTACTCAAGCTGCACCCGAATGGACCTGTCGTTACAGGTCGCGGGGTACCGGGGTACCGGCCCTGTCGTGTTCGCGACTGCTGGCGAGGCGCGCTGTGCGCGTTGATCAATTCGCGACGGTACTCCACCATCCCATTTCCGAGTGTGCGAGCGCTGGGTGACGCGGTCACCAGCCATGTGACGACCGTTACCAATCAGCCTTCTCCGATCACGCGTCAGACCGATGAAGATCAGAATCCTGGCCGCGCGCGGCCAGGCGGCCCAACGGACTGCTCTTCGCCCCGCCCTGGAACAATATTGCTGCCAGGTCGGCGGGCTGAGAGTACTGTGTCACAATGCCACCGGAACGCAGCGTACGGCACACAGACACCAGGGAAGTAGATCTTTGTGTCGGCGCTACTGTCGGTATCCGCGGGCCGGCCTGACGAGATTCGTGCGCTCGAACGGGAGGATGAGGATCTTCAGGTGGACCGATTGCTTCTGGTCGATCAGCCGCCCGCTAGGGGATCTAGTTTCCAACCCAAACCTGCAGCCTCCCGCCGGTGAGCTGGCCAGGTCAGCAGCGCTCGCAGGATCCATTGATGACGATGACACCGCGGCTATCGCCGCGCTTCTGGCGCGGTGACTTTCTGTGAGCGGAGCAGGGGTCCAACGACTGGGGGAAACGTGCGACCACTCCGATTCAGAAACTGTTCCAACACGCCATTGACTGAAGCGATACCGATGCCGCAGGACCGTCCACCCGCTCTCCCATGGCTATCCAACTGCTATGATGTCCTGGTTCATTCTCCGCCGGTCGTCGTACCTGATGTGACCGCCTGCGAGGCCCGCGCCGGAGTGTGGCTACCCGCCTACGAACTTGGTACAGTACTACTTGAGTACGCGACCCGCACCGCAGATAGCATCCGGCTGGATCAGGCCATCGCACTGCTACGCGTCGCTGGCGCTGTCGGTCCGGAGACGGGTGAGGACTACGCGGCTAACTCGCATCAACTTGGTCGTGCGCTGCGGACCAGGTTCGATCGTCACGGTGACCTCGCAGACCTGAACATGGCGATCTCCGTCCTGCAGCAGGCCAGAGCAGGATTAGCCGCCGCGCGCTGCGAACGGTCGACGGAGTCTCTGGCCCGGATTCTCGATCTGTTCTGCCAATGCCTGCGGCGCCGCTTCGAGATCACCGGTCGGCTGGACGACCTGGACGTCGCGCACGAAGCGCAGGCCGCGTCCCGCGAGTTGTGCCGGCGGTCCTACTCTCAATGAGAGCGGCCGCTGGGCCGGGTTCCGGGCGCCGTGTGCGCGATGACGGAGAGGCAGCAAGCGATGGGGAGGCAACCTGCCCTCGGGCATCGCCTGAAGGCACTGCGTCTACGACGTGGGCTGTCCCAGACGGACCTGGCCGGCAGCGCCCTGTCGGCCAGCGCCGTGTCGCTGCTGGAAGCTGGGCGCCGCGAGCCGTCATGGTCCACCATTGAGGCGCTGGCCGCGAGGCTGGGCTGCCAACCGGAGTTCCTGGCCGACGGGGTCGACCTGCTTGGTGTCGACGACGAATCACGCCTGGTCGCCTTGGGTGAGGTGGCGCTCCAGGAGTTCGACCCGGAGTCGGCGACGCGGCGCTTCGAGCAGGTGCTGGCCTTCGGCGTCACTGACCCGATGCGCATGATGCGGGCCCGGCTAGGGCTGGCCGAGGCGGGGGTGTCCGCGGGTCGGGGTGACGACGCGGCCGAGGCGCTGGCTCGGTTGAACGAGGAGTTCGAGACGCAGCGG
The DNA here is from genome assembly GCF_000685765.2 of Frankia sp. BMG5.23. NCBI lineage: Bacteria > Bacillati > Actinomycetota > Actinomycetes > Frankiales > Frankiaceae > Frankia > Frankia sp. BMG5.23. The sequence goes on along the minus strand of NZ_JDWE01000042.1, from coordinate 24,116 downwards.
ATCGCGGTGCCGCTGGTCGTCCAGATCACCACCGCCAGAGTGCAACGGGCCCGGGGCCGGGTGGATGACTGCTGCAGGACCGTGCACACCGCACTCGCCCACGTCGACCACCTGGGCCTGACTGGTCTGCGGGAACACGTCGAGCTGGGTATCGTCGCCGTCGGCGCGGCCGCGGACAGCGGCGATCTCGCGAACGCCGCGGCGTATGCCCAAGCCGTGCTTGACGCTGTCGGGCCGGTACAGTCACGGACGGTGCAGTCGGCGGCCTATGCACGGGCTAGTGACCTGGCTGCGGCGGAGGGCTGCACGCTGGAGGCGCTGTACCTCGCCGAGCGTGCAGCACACCTCGGGCGCGAGGGCAGCGGCATGAACGCTCCGGCGGCCATCCGGATGTCCCTTGCCTGGCTGCTGCTGCGGCAGGAGGCGCCGGATCCGGTGGCCTCGCGGGCGCTGCTCTCGGACGCGCGCCACGAGCTCGAGAGCATCGGCGACCTGAACACGCTGGTCTGCTGCGAGACGCAGCTGTCCCAGGTTGCCCTCGCCGAGAACGACCCAGACGAGGCGGCGCGGTGGGCCCAGCTTGCGCTCGGGCGGGCCGGGCCTGAGGTCGGTGACCTAGAGCTAATCCATGCCAGAATCGCCCTCGGTGAGAGCCACTTCTCCGCGGGAGCGCTAGCGGAAGCCCTGAAGTCGTACGCCCATGCCGCGCAAGACCTGGACAAGTTCGACGACTCACGCAGGACCGCGGCGGTCTGGAGCGAGCTGGGCCGCCTGTTCCAGCAGATCGGTGCCGCTGACGAGGCCCTGCGCGCGTACAGCCGGGCGCTGAACGCCAGCCGCTGAGGGCAGCCGCCCGGCATGACAGCATCCTGTCATGCTGTTGATGGGGTGCCGTCGGACGGCGTCGAGTCCCCGTAACACGCACATCAGCAGCGATGTCGCCGAGGCGCTTGCGCTCGTGGCCGCATCTGTTGTAATTTTCCTGTCACAGACCTGGGCGCAACGTTAGTCAATTGCAACGGAGGCTCGCCGATGGGGCGTACTTGCGCTCGCGACTGGCTTGTGCCGGTGACTCTGTGACAACAGCCGAGACGCGACGCCCTGGACGGCGGAGCGCCCACCCAGCGCCCAGGCCGATCCTGGAGAGCGCTCGCGGACGTCGCCATGCGGGGCGAACCCGCGCCGGCAATCCCGTGCATCGACAACTGATGAAGGAGAAATGGGATGACGACCGCCTCCCTTGCCCCCGCGGGGCTGACTGCGGGCATCTGGAACATTGACACCGCCCATTCCGAGGTGTCCTTCGTCGTCAGGCACCTGGGCCTGTTCAAGGTCCGCGGCTCGTTCGCGGCATTCGAGGGAATGCTCACCGTGGCCTCGGAGGTCACGGAGTCGGTCGTCGAGGTCGAGGTCGATATGAGTTCGGTCGATACGCGCGACCCCAATCGTGACAACCACCTGCGCTCGCCGGAGTTCTTCGACGCGGCGCAGTACCCTAAGATGACCTTCCGCTCCACGGCCCTTCGGATCAATGCCGAGCGAGCGTGCCTGGTCGGCGATCTGACGATCCGCGGGGTGACCCGCCCGCTGGAGCTGGAGGTCGAGGCCGTCGGCATACTGACGGACCCGATGGGTCTCACCCGTGTTGGATTCGTCGCCCACGGAGAGCTCCTGCGCAGCGAGTTCGGTATGGCGTTCAACATGCCACTGAGCGACGGCGGCGTCATGCTCAGCGACAAGGTACGGATCGAACTCGACATCCAGGCTGTCCGGCAGGCCGACCTCGACGTGAGCTAGGCTGGAATGATGTTGCTGCTGCGGCCACGGGTCCGTCCCTTGGCGGTGCTGGCTCCCTAGGGAGAAATCGCTCGTTGGGCGACCAGGTTGTCGAGATCATCGATGATGTTGGCCGCCTGGCTGACCTGGGTCCGCGCGGTGCGCAGCGCGATACTGAAGATGCCACGGTTGGGGTCTACTCCGGGCCGTAGATCTCCTACGTGACACCGTTCTGGGTACGCGCCCGCAGGACCGGCCGTCGAGGATCGTGGACTTCACCTCGAGGAACGCGGTCTCGATCAGCCGCCGGTCGTGATGGAGTCGGATCAGGTCGGCGGCGGGGATCGCCGGGTCGAGCACGGTGGAGACCAGCTGGTAGTAGCCAGTCCTCCTACCAGCATCGGTGGCGGTCGTGATCTCGCAGCGGATCACCTGAACGTCGAGTTGGCCGGCCCGAGAGCGCCAAGAGCCGTCCCGGTAGACCTCCCCGGCTGGGAGGAGCCGGTTGTTGGTGCCCCGGACCAGTACGTCCGTCTCGGTCGCGGCGATCTTCTCCAACAGCGGCTGGCCGCCGAAGTTGCGGTCAGCGAGCACGATCATCCCGACATGCAGGCTGTCGAGGAGACGGGCCGCGCAGGTCGGTTGGCCATCGGACGTAGGCGCGAACACCGAGTCGACCACCCGCGGATGCCGGAGGCGATCAGTACGACGAGACGGATCCAGAGAGATTCCAGTTCACAGTAGCGAGATCGATCGCACCGAATCGGCTCTGGCCGCGGCGTCGCCCCTACGCGCGGGCCTGAATCTGCTCCGGCAGATCTTCCATAAGGTCGGGGCGGGTTGATCTCGATGGCCCTACGGGTGGAGGTGCTGATGCCGGAAGCTGGGTCGAATCTGCTCATCCGTGAGCGACTGGTACTCACGGTTCTTCTTGCCGTGCAGTTTATGCTGATCTTGGACGTGTCGGTAGTCAGTGTGGCGATGCCGGACATCCAGCGCGGCCTGCGGATCGGCGCTGGCGACCTTCAGTGGGTCGCCACCTCCTACACGCTCGCCTTCGGAGGTCTTCTCGTAGCGGCGGGAAGATTCGGCGACATGTTCGAGCGCCGGCGGATGTTCATATTGGGCACGGCATTGTTCACCATTAGTTCACTGGCCTGTGGTTTGACCTGGCAGGCGTGGCAACTCTTCATCGCCAGAGGGGTTCAGGGAGTCGGGGCGGCTATCGTCTCCCCAGTGGCTCTGTCCCTGCTGACGACGAGTTTCGCCGAGGGCCAGAAGCGTGACAGAGTTCTCGGGTTATGGGGCGCGGTCGCATCCGGCGGTGCGGTAGTCGGCCAGGTGGCAGGCGGCGTCATCACTGATTTTCTGGGCTGGAGGTGGGTCTTCTTGATCAATCTTCCCGTCGGGATCTGTGCCTGTGTCGCCGCGTACCTTCTACTTACCAGAGAGACGGGGCAGCGAGAAGCGAGCCTCGACATCGTCGGAGCGTTGACGCTGACGATCGGCTCGGTGCTCGCAGTCCTAGGGATCAGCCATATGGCGGATCACGGCGCCGACGCGACGACCTCGGGCGCATTCGCCGCAGCGCTGGTCTCGCTAGCCGCCTTCGCGGCACAGGAGCGCCGGCACGGTGATCCGCTGATTCGGTTCGGGGTCTTCCGCAACCCGAGCCTGGTTGGCGGTAACCTGCTTTCCATCGTAAATGGCGTGGTGGTGATGACTGCCATCTTCTTCTCGACCATCTACATGCAGCATGTTCTTGGCTACTCGCCCGTTGAGGCCGGGTTGGCCTTCGCCCCGGTCACGGTCGTGATCCTGCTCATCTCAAGCCAGACCGAACGCCTCGTCGCCGCCTATGGCGTTCGCACCCTGCTCGTCGCCGGCGCCCTGTTCAACGTGGCGGGGATGCTTGGGCTCTTGATGATGCGAATCGACGGCAACTACTGGAGCACCGTGCTGCCTGGGCTGATGCTTCTCGGAACTGGCCAGGGGTTGGCCTTCGCGCCGGCCACAATAGCGGCTACGCGCGGCGTGCCCGACGATGAGCAGGGCCTCGCGTCCGGCCTGGTAACCACATCCCAGCAACTCGGTGGTGCTGTGGGCTTCGCGGTCCTGGCGACCGTCGCGGCGGCAACGCTCCCCGATCCAGCGACGGCCGACAACGTCGCACTCATTCACAGTTTCCGTATCGGCTACCTCGCCGGGCTGGCACTTCCGCTGCTCTCGGTGCTCGTGGCGCTCATCCTGATCCCCGGCAGGGCGCCAGAATCTAAGGTCGCGGCAGAGCCAATTCCCCCCAAGCCCGCCGAGAAAAGCAGGAAATCTCACTCGAATCTCTAGTACTAATGAGTGTTGATGTGTGGAGGCATGTCGACCATAGTTCCTCCAAGGCCAGGCCAGGCCAGGCCGGTTTCGGTGAGGAAGCCCAACAGCAGCGCGGGCTGGTACTGCAGCCGTTTCAACCCGTGAGTGGCCGCCTAGCAGACCTCGTCGAGGGTGCGGGCGGCGGTCAGGTTCACCACGGCGGTGCGCTTGAGCTGGGACCACGCTCCCTCGGCCGGGTTCAGCTTAGGGGTGTAGGCCCGCAGCAGCACCATGCTCACCCAGCCAGCGTGCTACCGCAGGAGCGTGGTTATCTTCGCCTGCCGGTAAATGTTCACCTGATCCCAGACCAGCACCAACTGGCCCTCTCGGGAAGCTGCGCGTGCGGGGCGGCCAGCAAGTCCCGGGCAGCGGCCCAGCCGATGCCTTCCGCCCGCCACCACCGCGCTAAGCCCGGGCCCGGTAGAACGGCGGTGGTCGCCAGCCCGGCCGGTAGCAGACCATCCCGACCAAACTCACCCGGCCGTTGCCGCCCCGACCGGGGTACACCGCCGGCGTCCGCCCACGCCGACCCCACTTCCGACCACGTAATAGCACCGCCGGAGAGCCACATGCGTAGATAGATGCCCCGCGAGTTCCGGAAGCGCCCCGGAGAACCGAACCGGCACTCAAGCCGGAATCGCGCTCCAGCCGACTTCACGCCCGGACTCTCTGCCTTGCCCTGGACGAAGGTCCCCCCACCGCCTTGTCGAGACCTGGAACGCGAAAGCCACTAAGCTACGTGCCGGTATCGACTTTCCGCACGCCACCCAGGCCATTCAGATCACCCGCCACCGAGCCGCCGCTGCAAGCCAGCCACCACCGAAGCCGTCCACGCAATCACCAGTCTGCCGACCCACCAGGCCAGCCACGACCTTCTCACCAGCCTCACCCGCGGCCGCTGGTCCATGGAGAACCGGCTGCACCGGGTGCGCGATGTCACCTACGACGAGGACCGCCACCAAGCCCGCACCGGCAACGTACTCCAGATCACGGCCAGCCCGCGCAATCTCACGATCACCATCCTGCGCCTGACCGGAACCGCCAACAATTCGACGTGAGAGTTCACCCCACGACGGCTGTTCTGCGCTCTGGAAGGCAGCAAGTACGCGGCGATCACTGCGGCCGGTCAGGACGCCAGTTGGCTGGTCGCGAGATGCAAGGACCGGCCCAGATGTCGCATCGAGATCACAGATTAGTGTCGGGCTGCTCTCACTCAACTTGAAGTTGACCCGATTCTGTTCACACCTGGGCTCTTAAAGATAATGGCCCCAGGGAGGAGTGCAGGTGCCGAGATCAAAACCGCCGTGCATTGCAGATTTCCGCCGGCATTTGGTAAATCTTGTCCGTGCCGGTCGGATACCCGAGATCCTGTCGAAGGAATATGGCCCGCCGGGACAATTGATCCGCAGCGGGGCCCAGGACGTCTCCCGGGAGGAAGATGCCGCAGTGGATGAGCTGACCACAGCCGCATGCGAGGAGTTGAACCGTCTCCGGAAGGAGAACCGGCAGCTCCGCGAGGAACGCGACATCCTCCGTGTGGGCGATCTCGTTATTCCCCAGGGGTTGCGAGCAGGTAATTCCCCAGGTGGCCCGTGGTGTTGATGTTAGCGGGTGGTCTCGGTGGCCGGGGGGATCGCGGCTGTTCGTGGGCGTTTGTTGGGTCGGTAGCTGTGGCCGTTCATGAAGATCTGGTGGCTGGCGTTGACGAGCCGGTCGAGCAGGGACTCGGCGACGACGGGGTTCGGGAACAGCGGGTACCAGTCGACGGGTGACCGGTTCGACGTCAGGATCATCGACTTACCGGCGCGTTCCCGGACGAGTTCGTAGAGGTCGTCGGCTTGGGTGGCGGTGAGCTCGCGCATCGCGAAGTCGTCGAGCACGAGAACGGCGGGTCGGGCGAGTTCGGCCAGGCGGCGGGTCCAGGTGCCGTCGGCGTGCCCGCCGGCGAGGTCGGCCAGAGCGCGGGACAGGGTGGTGAAGCGGACGTCGGCGCCGGTCCGGACGGCTTGGTGGCCCAGCGCCTGGGCGATGTGGGTCTTGCCGACGCCGACGGGGCCGAACAGGATGACGGACTCGCCGTTACCGAGCCAGCGCAGGGCGGCGAGGTCACGGATGGCGGCGGCGGGCAGCTTCGGGTTGGCGGTGAAGTCGAACCCTTCGAGGGTGGCTTGTTCGGGGAAGCGGGCGCGGCGTAGCCGGCGGGCCAGGGCGGTGGCGTCGCGGCGGGTGATCTCGTCGGTGCAGAGGACCTGGAGGAACTCCAGGTGGCCGAGCTGGCCGGCGGCGGCTTGGGCGAGACGGGCATCGAGGGTGTCGAGCATCCCGGACAGTTTCAGCGCGCGCAGCGTGGTCTGAAGGGCGGCGCGGTCGACGACGGCGGGCGGAAGGGNGGNGGTCATGGTCGGGTGTCCTGCCTGCTCGGTGGCGGCTGGGGGGATCACGGTGTTCGCGACGCTGGTGGCCAGGGCCGGCGGGTTCGGGCTGGTCACGACGCCTCCTCGGCCGGGTCGGGGCCGGTCGTGGTGGCCGGGTCCGTGCCGGTGGCGGTGGGCGGGACGGCCAGGGGGATGACGTCGGCGAACAGCGCCTGGGGGCCGTGGAGGAACGCCGCCGCTCCGCCGTCCCCGCTGCTCGGGGGCGCCGGAGCGCGCTCGGTGCCGGCGGCGAGGATGCCCTTGACGGTGCGGTAGGACGGATCCCCGACCGTGATGGCCTTGACGCAGGCGGCCTCGAGCCTGCCCGGGTCGTGCCTCTCGGCGAGGCCGATCACCCCTTGGGCGGCGCGCAGCCGGTAGAGAGCGTTGTCGGCGAGTAGGGCGGCGATCAGCTCGACGCAGGCCGGGCCGATCTTCTCGGCCTGGGTGCGGCACCAGGTCGGAGTCCGCAGGTGGAAAGCGATCTTCTCGGGTGGGTAGTCGTTCAGGTCGGTCTGCTTGCCCCTGTCCTTGCGAGGATGGGTCTTGACGAGCTGCCCGTCGACGAAGAACTGGACCATGGCCGCGGTCTGGCGGGCGTGCACGGTCTGCCCGAGGTAGCGCCAGGGCAGGGAGTAAAGGACACCGTCGACGCGGGCATGGATGTCCGGGCCGACCTTCGCCGTCGACCAGCGCGCCGCCACGAACGGTGCCGGCGGCAGCGGTCGCAACGCCTCCCGCTCCGCCGCGGTGAACACCGCCAGCGGGGCGGCGCCGTCCAGTGGCCGGCACGCCCGGGCACCTGCGACCTCGATGCACCAGGTCAGGGCGGCCGCGCGCATCTCGGGCAGCGAGGCGAAGTCCCGTCCGCGCCAGAAACTGTCGCGGACGTAGGGCATCTGCCGCTCGACGTGCGGCTTGTCGCGGGGCTTGAACGCCCGCGCCGGATCGATGAGCACCCCGTAGTGCGCGGCGAGCTCGGCATAGGCCCGGTTCAGCTTCGGATCGTAAAGATCCGAACGGTCCACCCCGGTGCGCAGATTGTCCGGCACGAGCCGGCCCGGCGCGCCACCGAAGAAACCGAACGCCTCGACGTGCGCGACCGTCCAGGCATGGGAGTCCATGGTCAGAACCGGTCGGACGAACATGTGCCGGGAGAACGCGAGCACCATCACGAACGCCCACACCGTCCGCCGTCGCCCCGACACCGGGTCGGTCCACATCCCGAGCCGGCCGTAGTCGACCTGGGCCTGCTCACCCGCCTCGGTCGGGGTCAGCGCGCGGACGGTCACCTCCGCCCGGCGGGCCTCCTCGGCGACGTTCGCGCGAATGTAGCGGCGCAGCGAGGCCACCGACACCGCCAGGCCATGCTCGTCGACGAGCCGCTGGTGGATCGTCGACATCCGCACCCCCGCCCTCAGCTGGCCGGTGATGAACTCGTGATGGGCGCCGATCGCCGGCCACGTGACCTGCCGCAACCGAGTGTCGGCCAGCTCCGGGAACCAGCCGCGCACCCGCGCGGCCCATTCCGTCTCCGACAGCCCAGGTCCGCCCGGGGTCAGACCGGCGGCCTCCGCCGGGGCCAGGTACTTGCGGATCGTCTTGCGGTCCACGCCCAGACTCGCCGCGATCTCGTTGCGCGACCGGCCAGCGTGCCAGTGAACCAGGATCTCCACAATGTCGATCACTTCGAAGGTTCTCCTCGCCATCGCACCCCCCGCCTGACCTGCGCAGACGAGGAGCAACTGTGCTCCAACGGGAGGACCACCCCAAGCCCGACACGCACCCCGTCCCCCCGGGGAATTACGTGATCCGGCTGGGGAATTACGTGACCGTCAGCCCCTCACGACTGAGGAATTACGTGATCGTCCACATCCGTAAGGCCACGATTTTTTACGCGTGGCCTGTCCTGTGATGTGCGGCCCCCCGCCGGGTCACGGCCGGACGGCTGTGTGGCCTGATAGGAGCCTGCCTGGTGCCCAGGGCCGCGGCAAAGTTGCTGGTTAGCAACTGATCTTCTTGATTGTTTCGAGTGGTCGTTGTGGTCGGCGGGCGTGGTGGCGTAGCGCTTGGGCGATGTTGGTGGTGCCGGTCAGGCGCAGGATGGTGATCGCGAGGTTGCGGAGGCTGGCCATGACCTGGGGTGCGTTTCCGGTGCGGGCGCGGTGGTGGTCCTCGTCGTAGGTGACGTCGCGGACCCAGTGGAGCTGGTTCTCGATCGCCCAGTGCCCTTGGGCGAGTTCGGCGAGTTGGGCCGGGCTGGCCTGGTGGGAGGGCAGGCTCGTCACCGCGTGGATGGTCTCGCTGGTGACCGCGCCGCTGGTCAGCGACCGGCGGCGGCGGGTGATCCGGACGGCCTGGACGGCGTGCGGGAAGTCGATCCCGGCGCGGATCTCGGTCGCCTTCACGGTCCGGCGTTCGGCGCGGCCGTGGCCGCGGCTGGTCGTTGTCGACGCGGTGCGGACCTTCGTCCAGGGCAGGGCCGTGAGCTGGGCGTGCAGGGTCGGCCGGTTCGCCTTGACGACCATCAGGTAGTGGGCGCCGCGCTCGACGAGCCAGGCGGCGGTGTCGTCCTGGGTATGCAGCGCGTCTTATGGTGACGTCTTCGTTATGCCGACGTGCCGTGGTCGCCGCTGGTGGGGGCGGTGGCCACGGCCGTGAGGTCGGGATAATGCAGAGGTTTTCGAGGAAGCTGATGATGGGGTCTGGTGGCTGGTATCGGCCGGGGGTTGTTCCGGCTGGCGCGGTGCGGGCGAGGGCTTTCTCCTTGAGCGCGAGATCGGCGTGGATGTAGATCTGGGTCGTCGCGACGTTCTCGTGGCCGAGCCAGAGCGCGATGACGGTGATGTCGACGCCGGCGTGCAGTAGCCCCTGGGAAGCCACCCGCGGCCCGTCGCCCACCGAAACCTGACTTCGCCGGCCTGCCTCTGATCGACGGCATACAGAGAGCCGGCGGCCCGACTCCCTCTGCGGGGGCCGGGCCGCATTTAGCATGATCATTGTGGTCGCGATGTGGGCGCGGACAACGCGGTCAATCCGCGCGGGGCACGTCCGGGCACTACGCGCCGCCAACCACGCTGGTAACGACTTTGTCGACCTTTGGCGGCGGACACCTGGCCAGGCCTGCTTTTAACGTACTGGCGGAATAGGTCAGAGCGCGGCTCCCCCGCGCCGTTCCCTCCGCCAGGGGCCGCTTCGGCGCAGCGGCCCGGCCCTCACACGGCGGCCGGATCCGTGACGACAAGCCGGGCCAGATACGCGGCCGTCGGCCCGCCCGCGGCGGCGATCTCCTCGGGCGGGCCCTCCGCACAGATCCGTCCGCCGGCATCCCCGCTGCCCGGTCCGAGATCGACCACCCAGTCGGCGGCCGCAGCCACGTGCAGGTCGTGTTCGGCGAGGACCACCGTGCTTCCAGTATCGAGAATCGCGTCGAAGGTATTCACCAGCCGCTGGACATCGTCCGGGTGCAGCCCGGTCACCGGCTCGTCTAGCAGCACGAGACCCGGCCGCCTGCCCCGAGAGCCGCGGGTGAGCGTGGCCGCGAGCTTCAGGCGCTGGGCCTCGCCGCCGGATAGCTCCGTGGAGCTCTGCCCCAGTTGGAGGTAGCCGAGCCCGACCTGGCGCAGGGTCCGCAGCACCGCAGTCAGTGCCGCAGGCTTCGTCAGAACCTCGGCGGCCTCGTCGACGGTGAGAGCTAGGACCTCGTCGACGGAGAGGCCGCAGTACCGGACCGAGAGGACGGCCGGACCGAACCGCCGGCCGGCGCACGCCTCGCACACCACAGTGACATCCGGCAGGAAATGCATGTCCACGGAGCGGAGGCCGTAGCCGGCGCAGGCCTCGCAGCGGCCCCCGCCGGAGTTGAAGGAGAAGTCCGCGGCGCTGAGGCCCTTGGCGCGGGCCGCGTCCGTGTCCGCAAAAAGCGCTCTAATGGAGTCGAACGCCTTGGAGTATGTCGCAGGATTAGACCGTGGCGTGCGGCCAATCGGTTCCTGGTCGACCAGACTGACCCACCCAACGGCTTCCCCGCCGCGCAGACTCCCGAGCGAGCCGGACCGTCTGCCTTCGATCACAGTGGCGACACCGTCGCCGAGGCAGTCGCGAAGCAGGCTGCTCTTCCCGCTGCCACTGATCCCGGTCAGGCAGGTGAGCACACCGAGCGGGAGCCGGAGCTCGGGCAGGTGCACGTTGTGGCTGCGGGCGTCGAGGAGGGTGAGCCAGCCGAGTGCCGGCGCGCGGCGAGGCCGCGACACGCGTGGCTTCACACCGGACAAGTAGGGGGCCGTCCGCGACTGCGGGAAGTCGGCCAGCTCCGCCGGCGGGCAGGACGCCACTAACGTTCCGCCGCGCTCGCCAGCGCCCGGGCCGATCTCGACGACCCAGTCCGCCTTGGCGATGAGTTCGGTATCGTGTTCGACGAGCAGGACGGTGTTCCCTGCGTCGCGAAGGCCGCAGATGATGTCCACTAGGTGCACCTTGTCCGCCGGGTGCAGCCCGCTGGTCGGCTCGTCTAGGACGTACACGATCCCGGTGAGCCCGCTGGCGAGTTGCCCAACCATCCGGGCACGCTGCAGCTCCCCGCCGGACATCGTCGGGGCCGGCCGGGAGAGCTGGATGTGGCCGAGGCCAAGCTGACCGAGCAGCCCAACCCGGCCGGCCAGCTCCGGCACGAGCGCCTGCGCGACCTCGCGCTGGATCGACGTCAGATCGGTTTCGATCCTGGCGAGCCACCCTGCGGCTTCGCTGACCGGGCGCCCGACGACTTCCGCATAGGTAAGACCGCCGACCCGCTCGGTCCGGCTGTGGACGCCAAAACCGGTGGCGCCACATTCAACGCAGTCCACCATGCGCATGTAGGGGAGATAGCGCTGCTTGGCGCTTTCTGTCTTCGCCGCGGCGAACAGCCGTTCCACGTCGGCTACCGCGCCGATCAGGGGCTTGGACCAGCGGACGGTGACCTCGCTGTCGGAGTTCTTGTTCGGCAGGTCGATGCTGACATCCACGGCCTGGTCGCCGGTGCCGTGGAGAAGCGCATTCCTGAACTCGGCCGGCAGGGTCCGCCAGGGCTGCTCGAGATCCGCGCCGTACCGCCCGGCGAGGAAGGGCACGGCGGCCTGCTCGCCGGACCGGAACCGGTCGAACCAGGTGGACGCGCCCTTGGCCAGCGGTGCGTCAGGATTGACGATGATGAGGTCAGGATCGGCGCTCAAGGTGACCCCGGCCCCGCTGCAGGCCGTGCAGCCGCCGTCGGCGCTGTACCTGTCGAAATGGGAGGACGAGAGCTCGGCGACCTTGTTTCCGCCTCCGGCCAGCGACGGTATCCGCGAGTACAGCAGCCCGAGGTAGGCGTCCACGCCTGTGAGCGTGGCCAGCGTGGACCGGCTGTTCCGATTGAGACGCCGCTGGTCCACGGCCAGGGTCGCGCCGAGGCCGGTCACCCGGTCGACCTGGGGTCGGTCGCGGGGGGAGATGTACTGCCGGACGAACGGCGCCAGCCCCTCGATGTAGCGCAGCTGGGCCTCGGCGTGCAGCGTGTCGATGGCTAGCGATGTCTTGCCGCTGCCACTGACCCCGACGAAGGCGACGACGGCATCCCGGGGAAGGGTGACGTCCACGCCACGAAGGTTATGGGTGCGCGCGCCGGTGACGGTGATCCATCCGGTAGTGCTTGCGCGGGACGCTTGCGTTGCCATCCCCTATCGGTTCCTCACGGTGAGCCCGTGGTCCGGGCGCCACGACTCGATGACGAGGTGGCGGGACGGCCGCGAAACGGTAGTGGTGAGTGTCACGCCGACGATGTCTACCTGGAAGTAGTGCAATCCCTGACGTCCGGGCTCTGGGATCCCGACGGCGAGCCCGGCGATCTCCGCGTCGTCCGGTTGGGTGACCAGATCGTGTTCCGACGGGTCTGTGGAACCGCTGAACAGGGATACCCGAGGGTCGCGGTGCACGTCCATGACCTCGACGGAGCCCGCCATCAGGAGCATCACCAGGTCATCGCCGCTGAAGTGGGCCTCGACGGCGCTGATGCGCGGTTCACCGTCCTGCCGCAGCGTGGTGAGTGTCTTGTGTCGGCGGTCCCCGAACCGTCGCCGTACACGGTCCGCGAACTCCGGCTCAGCCGCTGCGATTGCCCGCCACGAGGCCATGCGCACTCCCCAGTCATCAACTAGTTGACGTTACGTGACCACCATGTTTGACCACATGTGACTCTAGTACGACCGGCCGAGTGCTCCGCCAGAATGGTCGCGCGGGTTCTCGGTGATCGCTGGCGGCCGTTGCGCCGGCGGCCTGTGGCCAGTCCGGAAGACCCGCGGGCCATAGATGATCTACGGGCTGGCGGCCGCTGGAACTACGGGCCCATGGGCGGCCGGCGGCAGACGCTGGGGCGATGGTCCGCGACGGTGGAGCAGCCCGCCTTTCTTCTTGTCTCGGCATGGTGATCGTCAACGCGGCCCCGGCCGATCGGTCACCAAGAGTGCCCGCCAGGGCCCAGGTTCACTTGACAGCCTTGCGCACGCGCTCTAGTCGCTGACCTGCGGATTGACCTAGTATGACTAAGTAAAACCCACTTCTTGACAAAACTTGTTATCAACTTTAATGTCTTCATGACAATGAGGAGTCACGATCTGTTGACCGATGGCCTGATGTAGCCCATACGTCGACATGGAGTCAGCACGACCCAGGAGACCGCCCGTGAGCCGCATTGCTTCGCCTGGGCAGTCCACCGCGACCATCGCCGAGGTGCCCGACCTCGCGGTGGGCGGGTGGCCTGAGCCGGCTTGGAACGCAACCGACCGGGATCTAGGAGAGGCCACCTTCATCTCGCTGTTCGAGGCGCAGGTCACGCGCACCCCTGATGCTCCCGCGCTCTGCTTCGAAGGACGCGAACGCAGTTACGCCCAGGTCAACGCCGACGCCAACCGCTTCGCCCGACGGCTGGTCGAGCTCGGTGTCGGGCCGGAGCGGCTCGTTGCGTTGATGCTGCCGCGATCGGACGACGCCGTGGTCGCGATCCTCGCCATCCTCAAGGCAGGTGGCGCGTACCTGCCCTTGGACCCTCGGCATCCGGCCGACCGGACCGCGTCGATGCTGGCCGACGCCCGTCCGTTTCTCCTGTTGGTAGTCCGCGACACCCCGAATCCGGACAGCGCCGCGCGCACCCGGACACCCGTCTGGCGGCTCGACGCCCTGCTCGCGGCGGCGGCGGCGGAACGCGGAACCGACCTCACGGACCGGGAGCGACGAGCGCCCCTGCACGTCGATCATCCCGCCTATCTCATCTACACCTCGGGCTCGACCGGCAAGCCAAAAGGTGTGCTTGTGTCCCACCGGGGCATCGCCAGCCTGGCCACCGCGCAGGGCGAGGCGTTCCAGGTCGGGCCGGGCAGCCGAGTGCTGCAGTTCGCCTCGCTGGGCTTCGACGCGGCGGTATCCGAGCTCAGCATGACGCTGCTGCGCGGCGCCGCCCTCGTGGTCGCGCCGCAGGAGCGCCTGGCGCCGGGTGCGGCCCTTGCCGAACTGATGATCTCAGCCGGCATCACCCACGCCACCCTGCCGCCGGCGGTGCTCCCGCTGCAGGAGGGCGCGGACCGGCTGCCGGCAGACCTCGCGCTGATCGTGGCCGGTGAGGCCTGTCCGACCGACCTGGTCGCCCGGTGGGCGCAGGGGCGGATCATGATCAACGCGTACGGCCCGACCGAGTGCACCGTGTGCGCGACCATGATTCGGCTGGCGCCGACCGACACGCCACCCCCGCTCGGGCGGCCGATCGCCAACACAAGAGTGCATCTGCTGGACAAGTGGCTGCGTCCGGTGCCGATCGGTACGCCGGGAGAGCTGTTCATCAGCGGGCACGGCCTCGCGCTCGGCTACCTGCGGCGGCCGGATCTTACCGCGGCGCGCTTCCTCGCGGATCCCTTCGGCGCCGCCGGCGCGCGGATGTACCGCACTGGCGACCTGGCACGGTGGCGGCCCGACGGCGCCCTGGACTTCCTCGGCCGGGCGGACGAGCAGATCAGCATCCGCGGGCATCGGGTGGAGCCCGCCGAGATCGAGGCCGTGCTCGCAGAGGACCTGGACGTCGCCCAGGCGCGCGTGACGCTGCGCCACGACGCGGGAGACCCGCAACTAGTGGCGTACGTGGTGCCTGCGGCCGACTGCCTCGTTCATCCATCCGGTCTGCGCCGCTTGGTCGCCGCCCGGCTCCCTGACTACATGGTTCCGCTGGCCTTCGTCGAGCTTGAGCGGCTTCCGCTGACCGCCAACGGGAAGCTCGACCACGCGGCTCTCCCGGCACCGCGGGTCGTGGCCGGCCAGTCCGCAGCGGCACCGCGGACTCCGCAGGAGGAGATGCTCTGCCGGCTGTTCGCGGAGGCGCTTGCCCTTCCCCGGGTCAGCGCCGACGACCACTTTTTCGAGCTCGGCGGGGACTCCCTACGGGCCGCCCACTTGGTGGCGCAGATGCGGACCACCTTCGGCGTGACGCTCCCGCTATCCGCCGTCATCGAGGCCGGAAGCCCGGCCGGCCTAGCCCGTCGGCTGGGCGTGGACAGTGCGGACGCCGCGCTGGCCCCGCTGCTGCGCCTGCGCCCCGCCGGCAGCCGGCCGCCGCTGTTCTGCGTGCATCCGGCGGGCGGCATGAGCTGGTCCTACGCGGGCCTCCTCCCGCATATTGATACCCGTCATCCCGTCATCGGGCTGCAGGCGCACGGTCTGGTCGACGGGCAGCTCCCGCTGCGCGGTCTTGACGAAATGATCGACAAATACCTGGCCGCGATGCGGGAGACGCAGCCGCACGGTCCCTACCATCTGCTCGGCTGGTCATTCGGCGGGCTCGTGGCGCACGCCCTAGCCGCGCGGATTCAGCGCGAGGGCGGGGAGGTCGGACTCCTCGCGCTGCTCGACGCCTATCCGGTGCTTCCTCCCGACCTTTTGCATGAGGACGACGAGCCAGCCTTTCTCGCCGACCTTCTGCATTTCATCAATGTTCCTGCCGGCGATTTGCCGGACCGGCCAGTGGACCGAGCGCTGGTCCTAGAAGTCGCCCGCCGCGAGGGCAGCGCGCTGGCGAGCCTCGATAGCCGTACCATCGAGCGGGTGATTGACGTCTTCGCCGCCAATCACGAGCTGCTGCGCCACTACGAGCCACAGACCTACCAAGGCGACCTGCACTTTTTCACCGCTGTTCGGGGTCGCCGCGACGGGTTGTCGGCCGCGCAGTGGAGCCCTTTCACACACGGGGAGATTCGCGAGCACGAAGTGGACTGCGAACACCGGGACATGGGGCAGACGGGGCCGATGGCGCAGGTAGGCCTAGTTGTCGCAGCCCAGCTCGCCGCGCTGGGCGAGCTGACCGGCCGTCCCACGACCTAGCGCCGTACCGCTTCCCGGTCAGTAGCTACAGCCAGAACCGATCAGGAGGAGAAATGAGCGCACCCACGGCGGAGCTCTTCGACGTCGTCGTCATCGGAGGCGGGCCCGGCGGATCGACGGTCGCCACGCTCACCGCCAAGAGCGGCCACCGCGTACTGCTACTCGAACGCGAGCGCTTTCCGCGCTATCAGATCGGCGAATCCCTACTTCCGTCCACGGTACACGGGGTCGCCCGGCTACTGGGGGTAGACCAGAAGCTGCGCGAAGCCGGCTTCACCCGGAAGCAGGGCGGCACGTTCCGTTGGGGCAGCAACCCCGAGCCCTGGACCTTCTCTTTCGCGGTGTCGCCCCGGCTCGCCGGTCCCACGTCGTTCGCCTATCAGGTCGAGCGGATGAAGTTCGACCAGATTCTGCTGGACAACGCGCGCGAGAACGGTGTCGAGGTCCGTGAGTCGTGCGCCGTCGTAGACGTGACCGAGGACGGCGAGCGGGTCACCGGTGTGCGCTACGCGGACCCGTCCGGACACGAGCGCACCGTGGCGGCGCGCTGCGTCGTCGACGCGTCCGGCAACAAGGGCCGCACCTACCGCCACGTGGGAGGTGAACGGCATTATTCCGAATTCTTTCAGAACCTGGCACTGTTCGGCTACTTCGAGGGCGGGAAGCGGCTGCCCCCGCCCTCGTCGGGCAATATTCTCTCGGCCGCCTTCGACGACGGCTGGTTCTGGTACATCCCGCTGACTCCGGACCTGACGAGCGTAGGCGCCGTGGTCCACCGCGACTCGGCGGAGAAGGTGCAGGGCGATCCCGAGCAGGCGCTGCAGAGCCTCATCGACTCCTGCCCGCTAATCAAGGAGTATCTAGCGGACGCGAAGAGGGTTACCAGCGGGCCCTACGGCGAGCTGCGGGTGCGCAAGGACTACTCGTACTGCAACACGCGATTCTGGCGTCCTGGCATGGTCCTCGTCGGGGACGCGGCCTGTTTCGTCGATCCGGTCTTCTCCTCCGGCGTTCACCTGGCGACATACAGCGGAATGCTCGCCGCCAGGTCCATCAACAGCCTCTTCGCGGGGACGGTGGGCGAGCAGGAAGCGTTCGATGAGTTCGAACGACGGTACCGCCGTGAATACGGCGTCTTCTACGAGTTCCTGGTTTCCTTCTACGGCATGCAGGCCAACGAACAGTCATATTTCTGGGAGGCCAAGAAGATAACGAACTGCCCGCTGTCGGAGTTCGAGGCCTTTGTGGAACTGGTGGGCGGCGTCGCGTCCGGCGAGGAGAAGCTGGCGCCAGGTGCGGTCGCGCGGCATCTCGCCACCACTTCCCGCTCGCTCGCGGACGCAGCCGAGGAACTGACTGAGCAGCGCGGAACACTGCACGCCGCCGGCGTCGTGGCGAACGCAATGGCCGAGGGAGTCCGCGTCCAGGCGCAGGCGTGGTTGGGCGCCGAGGCAGGCGACGAGACACCCCTGTTCCCCGATGGGCTGGTGAGCTCGCTGGACGGGCTGCGGTGGGTTCGCCCGCGCAGCTGATCCCGGCGCCTAATTCCGTCACCCCTTCCTCGGCGACACAGGAGGAACACAATCAACGGTCATCTCGTTCCGATGCCAGACTGGCAGGCGCTGCAGCTTGGCGTGTCCGGCGCGGTGGTGCTACCCAGCGACGCCGGCTACGATGAGGCTCGGAGCCTCGCGGACCGGCAGTTCGGCTCCGTCCGCCCCCAAGCCGTCATCTACTGCGCGTCGCCCGAAGACGTCGCGGAGGCACTGGCGTTCGCCCACAGGTTTGCCATCCACGCCGTGCCTCGCAGCGGGGGCCACAGCTTCGCGGGTTACTCCACCACCTCCGGAATGGTGGTGGATGTCTCCCAGATGAACGCGGTAGAGATCGACGGCGGCGCCGTGCGGGTGCAGGGCGGCGCGCAGATCGTCGATGTCTACGACCGGACGCTGCCGAGCGGTCTGGCCGTGCCGACCGGGTGGTGCCCCACCGTCGGGATCGCCGGGCTGGCGCTCGGCGGCGGCCTCGGCCTCGAGGGCCGCCGCCACGGCCTCACCGTCGACCACGTCCTCGGCATCGAGGTAGTGCTTGCCGACGGCCGCGTGGTGCGGTGCGACGAGCACGGCCACCCGGACCTGTTCTGGGCGATGCGCGGCGGTGGCGGCGGTAACTTCGGGATCGCCACCTCCTTCACCTTCCGGCCCGTGCCGGTGCGGGAGATGACCAACTACTCGCTGAGCTGGGCGTGGTCCGATGCGGTAGCGGTCGTCGAGGCCTGGCAGCGCTGGGCGCCCACTACGCCGGACGAGATGACCCCAGTGCTGAGCATCGAGCTCGAGGATTCGGCCGACGGCAACGAGCCCCATCTCAACGTGCACGGCGCGTGGCTCGAACGGCCGAGCGACCTGGACGGTCTGCTGCGGGCCCTGGTGGACGTCGTCGGGATCGAGCCGGAAAGCTTCTCCCAGCAGACCGGTCCGTATCTGGACGGGTTGCTGCACTGGTTCGGCTGCGAGGGAATGACTACGGCCGAGTGTCATACCGTCGGTCACAACCCCGAGGCGAAACTGCCCCGGGTGGCCTTCGCGCGGGCCCGCGGCAACTTCATCCGCGACGCGATCCCCGGAGAAGGGATACGGGTGATGCTCGGGGTGTTCGACTCGGCCCGACAGGCGGGCCAGATGCGCAATCTGGACTTCCTGACCTTCGGCGGTGCCATCAACCGGGTGCCGCCCGACGCCACCGCTTTCGTCCACCGGGACAGCCGGTTCTACGTGGGCTACGCGGTCGGCATGGTGGAGAGCGTTCCCGACGTGGAACAGAAGGCCGCTGCCGAATGGGCCGACTCCTGCTGGGCAACGCTCCAGCGCTGGGCCTCTCCGTACACCTATCAGAATTTCACCGATCCCGCGCTGCCAGACTGGCGCGAGCGGTACTACGGCTCGAACTACCCGCGGCTGGCCCGGGTGAGGGCTGCCTACGACCCGGCCCACTTCTTTCGCTTCCCCCAGGCCATCACATGACGGGAGCAACTGTCTCTCGCCTCGCCCGCGGGACGCGGCTGGCTGCGACCGCCAACCGCCTGCTGCGCCCTCTTCTTCGAGGCGGGCGATTCCTGCCCGCTGCGGTGGCGATCAGCACCGCGGTGGCAGCCGCCCGCGCGATGCGGCCGCCGCGTGCCGCCGGTACCGAGGCGCCGGCTGACTGCTTTTCCGCCGGCCGGGCGGCGGACCATCTGCGCGAGATCGCCGCCGAGCCGAGGCCGGTCGGCTCACCGGCCAACGACCGGGTGCGCGAGTGGCTCGTGAGCCACATGCGCGACCTAGGCCTGGAGGTGGAGGTCCAGGTCGGCGCGGCAGCGGTCGATCTCGGCCCCGCACCCTACGGCGTGCGTTACCGGGCGGGGGGCCGGGTGCACAATATCGTCGCCCGGCTGCCGGGAACCCAACAGGGTCCGGCGCTGCTCCTGATGACCCACTACGACTCCGTGGAACACAGCCCCGGGGTGAGCGACGCCGGGATGCTCATCGCGGCGGTGCTGGAGACCCTGCGGGCCCTGCGCACCGGGCCTCCGCTGCGCAACGACCTGATCGTCGTCCTGACCGACGGGGAGGAGGCCGGTCTGCTCGGCGCCCGGGCGTTCTTCAATGACCATCCGGCCGCCGCACGCGCCGCGGCGGTGCTGAACTTCGAGTCTCGCGGGACGAGCGGCCCAGCGCTGATGTTCGAGACCGGCCCGCGCAGTGGCCCCCTGGTCCGCAGGCTGGCCCTTACTCCGCACCGTGCGTTCGCGAGTTCGCTGTTCGACGAGGCCTACCGCAGGATGCCGAACACGACGGACTTCACGCTGGCGAAGGAGCGCGGGCTACCCGGCCTCAACTTTGCCAACATCGGTGGGTTCATCCACTACCATGGCCCCGGCGACGACTTCAGCCATCTCGACCCCGGCACCCTCCAACACCAGGGCGAGAACATGCTTAGCCTGGTCCGGGGCCTAGGCCAGGCGGACCTGAACAGCCTCGACGGCCCAGACGAGGTGTATTTCAGCCTGGGCCGGGGTTGGCTCGTGCATTATCCGGCACGTGCGGCACTGCCGTTGGCTCTCGTCGGCGCCTCGGCGGCGGCCGCCGCGCTCCTCGGGCGCCGCACGCCCGAGGGCGGTCGATGGATCACCGGCCGGGCCGTCGCCGCTCAGTCCGCCCGCCTGCTCGCCGGCCCTGCCCTCAGCACCGGGCTGACCTGGGTGCTGGGCCACCGCAGCCCGCATTTCCGCAGGTCCGGCGACTTTCACCGGACCGACGAAGTGTATGCCGCGATGATCGGTGTAGCCGCGTCGCTGGCCCTGGTAGGCGATGCCACCAGCGCCGGCGGCCCCTGGCAGCGTCTGGGCGCCACCTTGCCGCCGCTGGCGGTGTCGTCGGTGCTGCTGTCAGTCGCGATGCCCGGTGGCAGCTACCTGACCACCTGGCCGCTGCTCGGTGGCACGGTTGGAGTGCTGGCGGGCAGCGGCCATCCCACGGTGGCTCGGCTCGGCGCCGCGACCGCAGCGGCCAGCGGCATGATGCTGCTGAGCCCGCTATCGCGGCTGCTCTATGAAGGTCTCACGCCGCGTCTCGCCGCCGCGCCGGCGCTCGCGTGGCAGCTGTGCGCAGAGATCGCCGCGCCTGCTCTTTGGACGTTGCCACCACGGGCTCGCGCGCTCGTCGTCGCCCTGGGGACGGCGACCGCAGCGGGTGTGGTGGCCTACCGGCTGGCACGTCCAGCCGGCGGCGCGACGCCTCCGGAGACCTTGAGCTACCTGTTGGACACGGACACGAAGGAGGCGCTGTTCGCCAGTAGCGACGCGGCTCCCAGCGCATGGACCAGGCGCTGGCTGGGTGACGCACCACGGCGTGGTCGCCTGCCGCTGTTTTTTCCCGGGTGGGAGCGCGACTTCCTCTACGCCACGGCCGATCCGGTCGACCTGCCTGCCCCTGCCGCAGAGATCCTCGCCGACGTGCCGAGCAGGGTTGGTCGGCGTCAGGTCAGGCTCCGGGTGGTTTCGAAACGAGGCGCGCGCCAGATCTCCGTCGCGGTGCCGCGGGGAGCCGTGCACGCATGGTCCCTGGAGGGCCGGTCGACCGCCGCCAGCGCAGGACGGGCCGACGACCGGCCATGGGAGCTGTGGATCTATGCCCCCGGGCCGAGCGGGGTGGAGGTGGATCTCGAACTGGACGAGGCTCCCGTATGGGTGCGCCTGATGGATCGTACCGACGGGCTGACGGTCGGCACGGCCGAAGACGAGCCGGGACCAGGACATCCCGCCGCGGCGTTGGACATTGACGCGTGGGGCAACGGCACGTTCGTGGTCACGTGGCTAAGGCTTTGAGCCGCCACGTGGTGAGGCGAAGTTGCCGGGCCTGACCATTCATCTGTCGCGCGTGGTCAGCGCCGGTAGAGCTCGGCGGTGAAATTCTCCCAATGCGGCTGCCTCCCGTCGATGTCGGTGAAGCCATACCGCTCCATGAGGTGCCAGGAAGCCAGCGGCTGGCCGGCCAGCTTGGCGATGTCCGGGTCGGCGGCAAGGGCTGCCACGGCCCGCCCAATATAGTGCGGCGTCTCCGAACCAGCGAAATGGCGATCCCGGGCGACGCCGTCGCGCCAATTCTCCTCGGTGACGCCGAAGTTATCCAGCATCGCCTCCGAGCGCAGGAATCCCGGCGTGACAGCGAGGGCGGTCACACCGTAGTCCCGTAGCTCCTCCGCCATCGCGAGGGCTAGCCGGATGACAGAGGACTTCGCCAGGTCGTAGAAGAGGTTGCCCCGGTAGTCAGGCTTGTAGCCATCAGTGATCTCGATGATCAGTCCGCTGCGGCGGCCCACCATCAGCGGCGCGCCATAGCGAGAGGTGATGATGTGCGAGTGCACGGCTCGTTGCTGCATGAGAAGGCCCTTGGCTAGGTCCAGCTCCCAGAATGGCGTCTGCCACGAGGTGAGCTCGTCGCCGCCCCAGACATCGTTGACCAGAATGTCGAGCCCGTCCTGCTCCCCCCGGATCCGCTCGAAAAGCGCCTCGACCTGTTCGGGAACGGTGTGGTCGACCTGGACGGCGATGCCGACGCCACCGTCGCGGGCGACGAGTTCCGCCGTCTCCTCGATGGTCTCCGGGCGGTTCCCACTGGCGGGGTGACCGGCGATGCTACGTCCCGTGCAGTAGACGGTAGCGCCCTGGGCGCCCAGCTCACGCGCGATGCCTCGGCCTGCTCCGCGGGTCGCGCCTGCCACGACCGCTACCTGGCCCTTGAGTGAGTTAGACAACGTACTCCTTAGCTGAATCGAGAACCTGCTTGGTGGGGTGGCCATTGACGATGGCTCCCGCTTCAGTCTACGGAGCGGGCGGACCGTCTCAGCTCTGCGCAGCGCGCGTGTCAGGGGGCGTGCATCGCGGGCAGGTGCGGGAGATGTGCGGCCATGATAGCGGCGCAAAGGAATCGCAGGATCGCCGGCCTGCACCGCGACGCTCTCAGCGCTCCACTCATCCCGTGGCGACCGAACCCTAGTTCGACTGGTGCGCGGTTGATCGCGGCGTCGTAGATGGGGCGGCGGCCTGCGAGGTCACCCTCGGGCTCCGGACCGGTGGCTGGGCGCTGGCGCTACAAACCAGGTCCTCGGGATTCTCTATGACCTCAGAACTGGTGGTTCCGGGTGTCCAGGGCCAGGGACCACGCACGCTCTCTACGGCGGGGTGGGCAGGGGGCGGTGTGTCGCCGGGCCAGCGCTCTGATGGCGAGGCGCTCGCCAATACCGATGCCGATGCCGATGCCGGTCAGGACCGCGTGGAGGTAGCCGTGGCAGGGCCTGCCCGCAGCCGAAGTGGAGCGGTCCCGCTTCCGTGGACAGCGAACATGAGGTTCACTGGTCCATAGGGAAGGATCGTGATGGGATCAACTCGCCGGAAGTTCACCCAGGAGTACAAGGCCGAGGCGGTAAGGTTGGTGCTCGACTCGGGCCGGCCGGTCGCCGACGTCGCGAAGAGTCTGGGTATCCACGAGGCCACGTTGGGGAACTGGGTGAAGAAGGCGAAGGACGACAGCGAGGACGAGGAACGGCCGCTGTCGGTGTCGGAGCGCGCGGAACTCGAGGAGCTCCGGAAGAAGTACGCGCAGGCCCAGATGGACATCGCCTTCCTAAAAAAAGCGGCGAGCTTCTTCGCGAGCGAGCAGAGGTAAAGTTCGAGTTCATCTCGACCCATGCTCCGAGGAAGCCTGCCTCCGCCGACGGCGTGCACACGTTCCCCGTCGACTACATGTGCCGGAAACTCGACGTCTCCCGGCAGGGCTACTACGCCTGGAAGAAACGCGGCCCGTCCCAGCGGGACAAGGACGACGCGACCCTGTCCACCATGATCCGAGCCGTGTTCGACCGCCACCAGGGACGCTACGGCGTCCGGCGGATCTTCCACGAGCTCCGCCGCCAGGGCGTCGCCGTCGCCTACAAGCGGGTCCACCGGCTGATGGTGACGATGGGCCTGGTCAGCGTGCACCCCCGGCCCCGCCGGCCGGTCACCACGGTGCAGGCCGCCGCACCCTCGGCGCTGCCGGACCTCGTCGGCCAGGACTTCACCGCGGCCACACCGAACCAGCTGTGGTTCGGCGACATCACCTACATTCGTACCTGGGACGGCTGGGTCTACCTTGCCTCCGTGATCGACGCGTTCTCCCGGAAAATCGTGGGATGGGCTGTCGCCGACCATATGCGCACCGACCTCGTCCTCGACGCCCTACGTATGGCCATCACCACCCGACGGCCGCCCGCCGGCGTCATCTTCCACGCCGACCGCGGCAGCCAGTACACCAGCCACGAGTTCGTCGCCTTCTGCCGCGCCAACAACGTCCGGAACTCCGTCGGCCGCACCGGGATCTGTTTCGATAACGCCGCCGCCGAGTCCTTCTGGGCCACCCTCAAGAAGGAGTTGATCCACCTCCACCCGTTCGACACCCTGTAAGTATTCGGCGATGGCGTGGAGGGGCTGGTTCCGCCGTGTGGCGGTGTCGTGGCTGTGGCGGGAGTCGGGCGGAGTGTCCGCGGGATGCTGGTGGGGGGTTGTGGGCTCTTCGTGATACGTCGGGTGTAGTTCCTGATACCGAGGACGCTGGTGATGTGTCCTGGGTGGTGTGTCTGTTCTGTCTGTCACCGATGATGTCA
>NZ_JDWE01000041.1:0-39885 GCF_000685765.2 Frankia sp. BMG5.23 | reverse complement strand
ACCTCGGCCTGGCTCGCCCCCGCCGCGAACCGGCTGGCCGCGGCCAACCGGACCCGTTCACGTTCCACCTGATCGGCGGGCGTCAACCCGCCACCCGTCGCGTACCTCATACAACCGGTCTACCCGCCCCAAACCCGCTGGTAGACAGCTACAGAAAACCGCCCTGACCCCGAAATTTAAAGCTCAGTATCGCCGGCCGGGCACGCCGAAGCCGACGGTGCCCGCCGGCTTCGCGGCAGGAGTAGGCGAGCGCGGTCAGCGGTCGCCGAACAGCGCCAGATAGCGTTCCGCCGCGTTCGGGTTCAGTACCGGCCTGTACAGCGAGGACTCCACGTTCCCCTCCTCGGCGTTGTTGAAGTACGCCTCGTAGGCCAGGGCGTCGGCGTTCGCGGTGAAGGTCTCGTACATCTTCTGGATGTAGTAGGGGTTGTCGCCACCGCCGCCGGTCGTGCGCACCAGACCCCACTCCGGAACGGCGAACTTCTTGCCGTGGGCGCGGGCGAAGGCGATCACCGTGCACAGACCGGACCGCAGATGACATTGCCGGTCCCAGATCGTCTTACTGACGGACGCGGGGTAGGAGTCGTAGGAGTCGATGCTGACCACGTCGACGTAGTCGTCACCGGGATAGGCATCCCAGATGTCCTGACCGCTTACCGGCAGGTGATCCCGGTGCGCGGTCATGTTCCAGTCGATCCGCACGTGCGGCGCGGTCGACCGGATCGCCAGGACCGTGCGGCGGTAGCAGGTCTTCCAGGTCTCGACGTCGCGTGGATACCACCAGAACCAGTCACCGTTGAACTCCCAGCCGAGCCGGACGAAGGCGTCGCCGCGGCCGAACGTCGTCAGCGTGGTGCCGAACTGCCGCCAGTAGTTGTCGTAGGCGCCAGTCGCGCAGGTGGCCTCGTCGCCGTCTTTGGGAAACATCGGCTGGGCGACCGACAGGCCGCCGGGGAACTTGTCCCGGGTGAAGGCCTGCGTCGGCCAGCCGGCCGAGACCAGGTTGGTCCAGTCCTGCCGATCCGTGAAGACGACGGCCAGGTCCACCTTGCGGCCGGTGAAGACCGACCAGAGGTTGACGTCCGCAGGGTAGTTGCCGTTGGCGCCGGAGACCCAGCGCACGCCGCCGGGCTGGGGCGGCTTGGGTTTGTTCGAGCAGGAGCTGAGCCCGCCGGCGACCAGGCCGATGACCAGCAGGAGGAGCAGCGGCAGCGGGAGCGGATGGGCGGCACGTCTGTTCCTCGTCCGGGCGGCGCGGACGGTGCGGCGGCCGGCAGACCCCCACCCTCGCGGTGCCGGTCGCGGTCTCACGCGACGGAGGGTCTGTGCATGGTGGAGGGTCCGTGCATGGTGGAGGATCGCTGCGTACCCGAAGCCGTGGCAATGGCGCCGAGCAGCGGCGTCTCCACCGGGCCGGGCCGCCGAGCCTGTAGCCAGGCCTGCACGGCCTCGGCCTCGACCGCCCAGTCGTGACCGGGAACGAGCGCCTCACCCAGCTCCATGTGCGTGGCCATGGAGGGCTCCGGCACCAGCATCGTGCGGCGCAGCCGTTCGGGCCGCGCCAAGGCGACGGCGTTGAGTGTCGTGCGCAGCCCGCTCAGCACCACCCGACGAGCGATCCGCGCGGCGGGGGGTGGCGGGGCGAACGCAGGCGGTTCCCCGCTCAGCTCGGCCAGCCGGAAGGGCTGGAAACCCTGCAGAGTGAGACAGGTCGCGCGGTCGAAGGCGCCGCCGACGAACGGGATCGAGCGCAGCAGCAGTTCGTCCTCGAGCAGGGTGCCGACCCGCAGACCGAACGTGCTGGTCGTGGTGGCGGCCCTGGCCCAGGTCACGCCGTCGACCACCGGCGCGTGGGAGTGGCTGCCGCCGTCCCGGTGGATCATTGGCCGGCGGCGGGTGGTGGTTGAGGAGAATCGCAGCGTGCTGTAAAGGGTGAAGTAATCGACCGCGGGGAGCGCGGTCGCTGCCGCGACGAGACTGGAAAGCGATTTTTCCGTGTACAAATAGTCATCTTCGGCGAGCCAGACCAGATCGTCCGGCGACCAGCGCCGGACCCGCGGCATCCGCAGCACGTACCGGTAGGACGCGCGATTGCTGCCGCACTGCACCGACTGCACCTCGCCGGCGGACGTCATCACGGCAAGACGCTCCGCCGGCATAGGGCCGTCATTGACGAAGACGATCCGTACCGGGATGTCGACGTTCTCGACGGCCCGGAGGAGAGAGGCCAACGCAAGCATCTTGCTGTAGAAGGTCGGTCGGTTCTTCGTGTTCTCCGAACCGACCGACCGATAAAGAATACGCAGAATCATCGCAACCCCCCTACCGGCCCTGGCCCGGCAGCGCTCATCGTGGTGGCCTCGACGCCTCGGACACCGCCTCGACGCGGTCGGCCGAACATATTGCACACAGCTCGTACGTTACTGTGAAACATCATTATCATTGATCATTGCCGGTCCCGGTCGGGTGCTCCGGAACTCGGCCCTGTACGGCCGGTCCGGCCGGCTCGCCGGAAAGGGCGATCGCCGTGTCCCGTTCCACCTCCCGTGCGGCCCGGCGGACGAGGATGAACCAGATGGGGACGGTCACCCAGAAGGCAAGTATGTAACCGCAGACCGCGCCGGTGCCGCCGCCGATCTCCAGACCGACGATCGGATAGACGACAAGCTGGGGGGCGAGCACCGCATTCGCGCGGAAGGTGAGCTTGGCCTTGCCGAGCGCGTAGAGCATGCAGGCCGGCCCGACCGTCGCCGCGGGGCCCGCCTGCTGCACGATGGACAGCGCCAGCAGGTCGTGGGTCTGCTCCCAGGTCTGGCCGAGCAGCGAGTGCCCGATGCTCGTCGGCAGGACGAGAAAGATCGTCCCCCAGGCGGCGCCGGCCGCGACGATCACCGCGGACAGGGCGTAGGCGGCGCGGACCCGGGCTGCGGCCGAGAGGTCCTTGCGGCGGGAGAACTCGGGGATGGCCCAGCTCACGATCCCGACCGCGAGAATGGTCGTCGGTCCGAGCAGAGTCTGCACCCCGCGCAGCGCGCCGACCAGGTCGATCGCGCCCAGCGTACCGAGCAGCAGAGTGGATGCCTGCTGGGCGCCTTGGACGGTGAGGTACTCGGCGCTCATGTACCCGTTGACATCGCGGTGTTCGACGACCCACTGGCGCACGAGGCTCGGCGCCGGCTTGAAGCCGGCCTGCGTGACGCCCAGCATGGCGGCGACCGCGGCGGCGCCACCCCAGGCCAGCAGCATCGCCCACGAGGTGGAGACGTCGCGGACGATCAGCGCGTAGATGGCGGCGAACTGGACGATCGCCCAGATCCCGTCGTTGGCGGCGGCGGCGGCCGGGCGACCCTCGGCGAAGAAGACCTGCCGCCAGGCGTCCTGGAGCAGCAGCGTGGGAAAGACCAGTCCCATCGCGACCAGCGAGGCGCCGACCGAGCCGCCCATCGCCGCACCGACGGCAAGCGTCACGACCCCGCAGACCAGCCCGATCACGAGGGCGGTGCCGGTCCCCGCCGCGCCGGCCACCCGAAACACCCGCGGCGGCACGTCGGAGAACTTCATCCCCAGCGGAGCGGTGCCGACAGCCTTCGAGAACCCGATCATCAATGAGAAGATCGCGAAGGCGACGGCGAAGGCCCCGAACTCGGACTTGCTGACGCTGTGGGCGATGACGAAGGACATCACGGCGTTCGTCCCGCTGGAGAGCACCTGGTCGACGAGTGTCCAGATGGCCCGCGAGCGGCTGGAACCCCGGGTCGGTCGCTCGTCATGGTGGCGACCACCGGCCGGACCGCCGTCGTCCAGGATGGTCAGCCCGTAGTCGACCGGTTCCCCACAATCCGGGACTGCCGGTGCCTCGCGCCCCCGGTGGATCTCGCCGCGGCCGATCGGCGGGATGAGCCATTCGCCGGTCGCGGGACCCCACAGGGGGAGTAGCCCCTCGGGGGTCGGCCCGTCCAGTGCCGTCCCGAAGGCTTCCACGGCCGGGATCCGGCGGCCGCGCAGGCCGCGGATGACCTGGGTCCGCTCCCGGTCGAACTGTTCCGGTCGCGGCGACAGGGCGGCGGTGACCTCCGGCACGGGTTCCGTCCGGGGGCGTGGTGACTCGTGCTGCTGGGCCGTGGCCGGCGCGGATGTGTCCGGGCCGGTCACCGGAGCCCACCCGGCCCTCCGCCGGGTGGTACTCGGACGGTGGAGGGATCGCGGAGAGTCCTGATGATCGTCTTTTGCCGGGGGTCGGTGGCCGAACTCATTGATCCACCGCCGTCCGTCCTCTCCGTGCCGCATCGGTCCGACCCCGGCTCCCCGTGCCGGCCGGGCGAGCGACGCCGCCGCTTCCGCGGCGGACGACGATCGAGCCCACCGCGTCGCTTCTGACCAGGGCGCCAGTCGGCCAGGGTGCTAGCAGGATGGTAGCCCGATGGGATCGGAACGCTCGGCTAGGGCCGCTCGGGTGGATCTGGTCCGAGCGGACCCGACAACGGTGGTTGGCCAGAGCGGATCGCGGGGGCATGAAACGGGCGATGAGATCGCGATTCTCCGGCATGTGCCTGCCCCGTAGACGGTTCGCTCGCCTACGTCCGCAATCTTCCGCATCCAGGCTGATGGTCCGTAAGTTTAGCAGTCGGGCCTCGGCCCGATCCCCTTGTTACGTCGGTCACCCCCGGCAGGGCGGTACTCGGTGGCGGATCCAGTGAGGTGGGGTGCGCCATCCGATCCGCTTCCGGGACACCGGCTGCCGGCCGGATCAGGGCATCCCTGATGCCGGTGGCCGCGCTCGCGGAGGCCTGGACAAGGCAGGAGCGGGGCGTGGGCCGCATCATCAATTACCTGGAATAGCCCGCCTTGAATGGCCCGTCGCCCGTCTCATCGGTGGCGAGCAGGTCCTGCAGCTCGGTGACGACCTGCTGGAGCTGGTCGGCGAACGCGTACATCCCGTCCGCGACCGCACGCGGCGTGCTCAGGTAGAGGTTGAACCGGTCCGGCAGCAGCACGTAGGCGATGCCGATGCACTGGCTGCTGGTAGACCCGAAGCCGAAGAACTCGACGTTGGTGGACGGCGCGGAGCTGGTGCTCAGGTAGTCGTCGCGCGCCTTGAGCCAGCCCGGGGCCTCGTAGAGCGCGATCGGCTCGGTCACCCCCAGCCGCTCGCCTTGGCTGCGGGCGATGAACTGCAGCTCCCACAGGTGCTGCTCGGGGGCCCGCCCGGCCTGGCAGTCCTTCGCGCGCCGCACGTGCGCGTCGGCGGCGGCGCGGAACGCGGTCCGGCGGGTGGCGGTGTCGGTGTCCGGGTCGTTGAGTACGGTCACGAACCGCTGGATCTCCGGGGTGACGACCCGCATCGCTTCCGTGCGGCCGCGCCGCCAGTGCCGGGTGGCGATCGATTCGTAGGTGGCGCCGATGTGCCCCTTGGCCCGGCTGTGCGCCAGCTGGTAGGCGAGCTGCACGAATGCGTCCGGTGACGTCTTCAGTGCCTTGGCCCGGTTTTGCCCGAAGTCGGTGAAGGACAACACCGTTGAGGCGGTCGCCGCGGCGAACTCCGCGAACGACGCGCCGGCGGCGGCCACATCCGCCCGCAGGCTGGCGTCGAGGACGAACTCGACGGGCTCGATGACGGGTAGCCCCTGGGGCCGGGCGCCAGAGCTCGCCGAGTGCTCCGCGGGCGAGGTACCCAGCAGGTCGTCGACGAAGCTGAGGATCGTCGTCCCGTCCAGCCCGCAGTGCTCGACGTTGATGCCCGCCCGGCCGTCGGCGAAAACGATCAGTGACACCGCCTTGTCGAACCACCGGTTGGCGCTGTCGCCGTGGAGCAGGTGGTCACACGCGGCCAGGTTGTCCTTGGGGGTGAAGTCTTCCAGGCACAGGGCGAACAGCGCGGTCTCGATCGTGTCGAGCGCGGCCGCGTTGGCGGGGTCCAGAGCGAGCAGCGTCTGGCGGCTCGCGGCCCAGTCAGCCCGGGCCTTGGTGGTGAGCTGGCCGACGGCGGCGTCCGCCGGAATCCGCGACGCGGCGGCCTTCACCACGGCGCGCAGGCCCGCCGCGAGGTCGTCCAGGGTGTACGGGTGACCGTCCGGCCCGACGACGTCCAGCCGGACGATGTTTCCCCGGTGGAAGACGACGATGTGGCGGGCCTGGGACGGCCCGGGCCACTGCTCGCTGTACGGGGTGCGCACGGTGTCCTGGACCGTTCCCGGGATCCGGGTCGTGGAGAACAGGAACGTGTTCTGCGCCATCGACAGCGTCTGGCCGCGCTGGACGATCGGCTCGACCCGCTCGTCGTCGAGGCGCAGCTTGTAGTCGACGGCTGCCGCCACGAGCCCGGCGGCCCGCTCCACCTGCGGCTGCTCGGCGGACAGACCCTCGGCGTCCTTGAACAGGAAGATGTAGTTCGCGTTGAGCGCGATGCGGTCGCGCCGGCCGAGGTAGCGGGAGTCCCAGAAGCCGTCCAGCCAGCTGTGTACGCCCTCGGTGGCGTCGTAGCGCTCCAGCGCCGCGTGCAGGGTGGGGCCGGGGCCGCCCGGTGCCTGGAAGGCCGCGACGGCTGCCTCGGTCGTCGCCTGCTCGGCCGGGGTCAGCAGCGGCGCGGACCAGGCAAGGAAACGTTCGCAGCTCTCCGCCAGCGTGGGCAATGGCACCCGGGGCAGCAGATCGTCGTTCGCGAAGGTTCCGGTGGATCGCTGGGAGCTACTGATCGCATTCATGCTGGGCCTCGGGTTGTCTCGGGGAACTCGTCTCGGGGACACGGTCATGGTGAACGCCACAGGCTGCGTTGGGTCCATGGTCGCCGAGATTCCACGGGTGGCGGGCGTTCCATCGGACAT
The DNA here is from genome assembly GCF_000685765.2 of Frankia sp. BMG5.23. Classification (NCBI taxonomy): domain Bacteria; kingdom Bacillati; phylum Actinomycetota; class Actinomycetes; order Frankiales; family Frankiaceae; genus Frankia; species Frankia sp. BMG5.23. The sequence continues at coordinate 33,064 of NZ_JDWE01000041.1, read as the reverse complement.
TCGGCTCGTACGGTTCATCCGACTCGCATGATGGCCGGGGCGCCCTCGACCTACCGGCCGCGCGGGGGACGCCGCCGGCACCGGTCGCCCGTCAGCCTGGCGGAACCGGCCGGGTGGATGTCGCCGCCGGTCGCCGGCCGGAGGCGGGATGAGCGGTCGAGGGACTGGTCACCCCGCGCGGCCGAGAGATGTGCAGCTGGGCGTACAGCCAGCCCTCGGCCTCCAGCCCCCGTGGATCGACGCCGACGGTGGACAGCGTGTCGAGCACGAGCGACTGCTCCTCGGCGGAGGCGAAGCGCCGCTGCCGGAAAACGCCGTTGACGTGCACGGTCTCATACCCGAGCCCCGCGAGCGTCGCCTCGACCGGTTCGAACGGGAACATCCGCAGCACGAAGTGGGCCATCCACGGCCTGCGCTCACCGGCCGCGCGGGCCACCCGGGCGATGGTCCGCTCGGTGACGTACCCGAGGCAGCCCGTCGAGACGACGATGTCCGTTCCGACGAGCCGCTCCCGTTCGGCGTCGGTCGGGTCCCGGTCCTCCAGGTTGGCGTGCACGGCGTCATCGAGGAACCCAGCCGCGGACGCATAGGAGATGGCCGGCCCCGAGCTGTCCAGACCGAGGAACCGGCTCGTCTCCAGCCCGTCGCGGGACCGGACGAGTTCGCGGTCACGGGCGAGCAGCACGTCCCGGGTCGGCCGGGTTCCGGGCGGTGCGTAGCGCTCGTGCAGGTCGTCAAACGTCACGTCACAGCGGAGCAGCGCGGCGTTGATCCCGTAGGAGCAGCCCACGTCCAAGACCGTCGGCGGTCGTCCCCGGACCATCCGGAATTCCCGGATGAGCTGGCTGAAGTACGGTTTGGCGAGCTGCGGGATACGATAGTCGAGTTTCCGCAGGGTACTGAAGTAGGCGTGCGGGTCGGGCTGCGTGTAGATGTGGTCGAGCGAGATCTTCCCGCTGTCGTCGAACCGCCTCGTCCCGGTGGGGTACGCGGCCTCGGAGGAATTCGTGGTTCCGTCGGAGTCGGTGGTCTCGGCAGAATATCTGCTGTCGTCGGAATACACGCGTCTGGCGCTCCTTGTGACGGGCGGTCGGGGCAGACAGGCCGGTGCTGAAGCAGCTCGCCGACCGAGTTCTGGTCCAGCTAGTCCAGCAGCTGGTCGACGCGGACCGCGCTCTTCTCCGCCGCCAGGTGCCGCGGAAGGACCCGGCCGAAGAGCTGCTTCGTGCGCGCGACGCTGCCGACGACCCCGGGGTGCCCGGTGTAGGCGAAGATTGCGGAATGCCGGGCCGTGTCGCCCTCGACCGGGCTCACCCGGTGCATCGAATAGCGGCCCAGGAAAAGCTGGAGATCACCCGGTCGGAGGGCGAGACGCCGGACCAGATGGCCGCCCTCGCCCGCCAGCACGGCCCGCACGTCGGCGAAGTTCTCCGCCTGCGCGGACCTGATGTTCGGGCAGTACTCGAAGTCGCCCCCGGCCCGCGGCGCCTGCGTGAGCAGGCTCACCGCGAATTCGTTCGTGTCGAAGTGCCAGGGGTGCTCCAGCCCGGGGGCGATGATGTTGAGGCACAGCCCGGCCAGCGGGTCGGCGAGTTCGTGGACTCTCGGCAGGTCGAAGCAGCCGGCGATGAAATGCTGGAAGAGCTCGCTGGTGTAGAGGCGGTGGACGGCGAATTCGGTGGGAATCTGGTCGCGGGCGACGAAGGCATTCCCCCGCCGCATCGTGAACCGGCCCGGATGATCGGCCGGCAACGACGGGTCGACCGCGATGTTGTAGGCGTTGACCGTCTCGACCTCGTCATACGCGAGCGGAGCGACGGTGGCGCACTCCTGTGCGACCGCGGTGAATGCGGAGGGCCGGACGAATTCCGGGAGGACACAGCATCCGCGAGTGCGCAGTTCCTCCCGGGCCCACGAGACGACGTCCCGCCAGGCGTGGCTCGAAGGTTCGGTGAGAGGGTAACGAACGGTATTGATCAGCTCGCTGATGGACCAGGTTTCCGTCGCAACCATGTGACTCCTCTCCGCCGCTACGCGGCGGCCCCGGGTCGCCGATGGGAACCGTCCACGACCTCGATGCGATTTGTCACATGGTCGCCCGATGGTCATGATGGCGAAAGTCAGTGTGAGATGTCACACGCCTGTGCTCGCGCGGGACGCGAATCCCGCCCGCCTGCCGCCATTCCAGCAACCCGGCCACGACCTGTCGCGGAGCCACCATCTTCGGGGCGTCCCGCGTCCTCGTCCTGAGCGGCTGTACGTGGGTGCCCGCGGGCCCGGCGGGCGACCGGCCCCGGCCACCGTCGATGCGAACTGGCCGTACCGGCCCCTGTCTGGCCCGGCCGGAAGGTGCCCGGCGCAGGACGCCAACCGTCGGGATCTCAGCCTTCTCGTGTTCACCGGAGATGCGTCCGGCGGGTCCGGTGCAGCGACGTCCGGTAGAGCCATATCTGGTATCGCCATGTCCGGTGCAGCGACGTCCGGTACCGCCACATTCGGTACCGCCACGTCCCGTACCGGCGTGCCCGGGAGCGATCCCGGCCCGACCCCGCCGCAACGGCCGATGCCCGAAGGCTGATCCGATGCCTGGAGCCGGCCGTTCCGGGGAGGGAGTCGGTCATCGTACGAGGTTTCAGGAGCTTACGAGCTTCAGCGCCTGGCGGATCTCGCCGAGACGGTTCCATTGTTCGTTGCTGAGAATCGAGACGGCGGCGTGGAACACGCCGTCCTGTTCCTTCGCGATGTGCCTGCGCAGCAGGCTCATCGCCTCGATGACCCGTGTCGGCCAAGCGGGATCGACCCGGGCGGTGCCGTCGGTCGCCCCGGCGAGCACAGCCTCGATCCGGCGGTGCTCGCTCTGCAGGATCGCGATCTGTTCGGGGAACTCGAGTGCCATCGCGGGGAACAGACCCTTCTCCTCCACCACCGTATGCGGCTGGAGAACCGCCGACATCTGCTCACAGAGTGTCACCATTGCCCCGACATCACCCTGTCGATATGCCTCGTGCGTGTCGGCGATGAGATCGGTGACCTGGTCATGTTCCCCGATCAGGGTCGCGATCGCCGGCAGTGACTGACAGTTGCAGTATTCACGCATAGTACCCACCTTGGGTAGAAGAAGATCAGCGACGACCCCGCGTCCCGCGTGCCCCACCGGCAGCGTCGCCATCCCATCCCCACTCGCACGGCGGCGCTCGTGTCGCGCCGCTCATGGTCATCATCGAATGGCCAGGGCGGTTCCCACACGGCCGATAGTCCTGTCCGGTGCCCTACCAATGGCGGCAGGGCAGCGGTCCGCGAGTCGCCCTTCCCCACGGCCGATCGGAACGAACGGGCAGCATCCGCGCGGTGCCGGCGACAGCGAGCAGCAGCCCCACGACGGCGACGGAGATGGTGTCGGCGGCTGCGACGACCGGTCAGTCCTGACTGTTAGTCCTGACTCTGGTTCAGTCCTGACTGGCGAGATAGCCGATGACCATCGCACCCCACCATCCGGCCTGGGAGAGCAGGTTACTGATTATCGATCGGGCCAGGAGCGCCCGGGACGGAACGGTGGCGGACTGCTCCAGCCGGTGCTGGATCGCCCAGATGTGCAGGCCGTTGAGGGCGATGAGGAGCACCAGTCCGATCTTCACCTGGGTCAGTCGCCTGGACAGGTCCGGATGCAGCAGGATGCCGCTGAGCACGAGCCCCGCCAGACCAGCCCAGATCATCACGTGCAGGCCGCTGGCCACCCGGATGACGTCCGGGAAGCTGCGCCGACCGAACAGCCATGACAGGGCGAAGAAGTCGATGGCGAGGACCGCGCCGAACCCGCCCACGAGCGCGGCGAGATGCACGAACAGGGCGGCGGTGTGCAGGGTCGGGTCGGCGGTGAGGTGGGCGGCGGTCCAGACGGCGGCCGCCCACCCGACGACGAGCGCTGTTCCGGTGGCGAGGAAAACGGCCCATCGTGGCAGAACCCCGCTGGCAGGCGGGGAGGGCTGGGCGATGACCAGGACCGGGACAGGCCGCGGGTCCGCGGGCAGGGAAACGAGCCGCTCGGGGACCTTATCTCCGTGATCACGCATGACTAGTGCCTGAGCGTGACGTTGGTGAAGGTGGCAGTCGTGCCGCTGGCCAACGCCGGCGTGTGGCCTTCCTCGCCGTGCCGGAAGAAGGTCGGTACCCCGATTGTTGCGCGCAACGTGTAGCTGCCGTCCCGCGGGATCGAGAAGTTGTTCGCGTAGTGGAAGAATTCGGCGTAGTAGAAGTTGAGTGTCTTCTCCTCCGCAACCGTGCCCTTGCCGTCGATGACCGCGAGCGTGATTGGTACGTTCGGCACGATCCGGCCCGTGGCCGCCTCCACGGGGATGATCTCAATGTGGTGCGTCTCGCCGGCGGCGGGCTTGCGGAGTATCTGCTGCCCGCCTTTGCCCTCGTACCAGGGTTCCGCGGCCTCGACGATGTAGCCGATTTTCCACGGTCCGCTCTGGACCTCGCCTCCTTCGGACCGGATCTCCTTGGCGAGCGTCGTGTACTGCTTGAACACGCCCTCCGGTACCGCGACGGAGAAGGTGGTCGAGCTGCTTACCGGGTGTCCCGGGGAAGCCGTCGTGGCGTCGGTCGTCGAATCGTCGGAGCAGGCGGTGAGACCGAGCAGCAGGGAGACGGCCAGTACGGGCAAGGCTGTTCGCTGGGGCATACGTCCTCCTCGGGGAAGCCTGATATTAGGTTAGGCTAACCTAAGTTGATCAGGTTCCGTCAAGGGAATCACCCTTCCGGTCTATGTAAGCTACTCTCGGTAAGCATTAGCGCCGGGAGGCCTCGGCCTCCCGGCGCACCACGTGCCCTGACCCGCCGATCGTTGGAAAGGTGGGCGCGGCCACGCCGCCGAACTCAGCAGATGCGGGGGAGCTGCTCGCCGAGCGGCCGGTCGACGATGCGGGTTCCCCCGAACGCGGTGCGCCCGACAACCACGCCCGGATGCTCCGCGGTGACCGTGCCGATGACGGCCGCGTCACGCCCCGCCGGATGCGCCCGCATCGCCGCGAGCGCCGCGTCGGCGTCGGCGTCGGCGACGAACGCGACCAGCTTGCCCTCGTTCGCCACGTGCAGCGGGTCGAGGCCGAGGAACCCGCAGGCCGCCTCGACCGCGGGCGGCACCGGCACGGCGCGCTCGGCGAACTCGATGCCCGTCCCGGACGCGGCGGCGATCTCGCACAGCGCGGTCGCGAGGCCACCTCGGGTCGGGTCGCGCAGCGCGTGGACCCCCGGGGCGGCCGCCAGCACCGCCGCGACCAGCCCGTGCAGCGCCGTCGTGTCGGAGCGGACCTCGCCGCCGAACTCCAGCCCGTCGCGCACGCTCAGCACGGCGACACCGTGCTCGCCGACGGGACCGGAGACGATGACCCGGTCGCCGGGTCTCGCCCGTTCGGGGCGGATGTCCACCTCGGCCGGGACGAGCCCGATGCCGCTGGTGTTCACGTACAGACCGTCGGCCAGCCCGCGCTCGACGACCTTGGTGTCCCCGGTCGCCAGCCGCACCCCCGCCGCGGCGGCGGCCCGGCCCATCGCCTGCGCCACCCGGCCCAGGACCGCGAGCTCCAGGCCCTCCTCGAGGATGAACCCGGCCGAGAGCGCCACCGGCACCGCGCCGGCACAGGCCAGGTCGTTGATGGTGCCGTGGACCGCGAGCTCGCCGATGGAGCCACCGGGGAAGAACAGCGGGCGCACCACGTACGAGTCGGTGGAGAACGCGAGCCGGGCGCCCGCGACATCCAGGACCGCCGAGTCCGCCGGTGCCCGCGCCGTGTCGGTGGTCCCGAACGCGGGCAGGAACAGATGCTCGATCAGCTCGCTCGACAGTACGCCGCCGCCGCCGTGCCCCAGTACCACCTGGTGATGGTCACGCAGCGGAAGTGGGCAGGTCCAACCGGTCGGGTCGACGGGGTCAGCCACGGCTGCCCGCCGGAGTCAGTCGCCGGAACTGGAAGTAGGCGGCGCATGCCCCCTCCGCCGAGACCATCGTCGCGCCGAGCGGGGTGCGTGGCGTGCAGGAGGTTCCGAACGCCGGGCACTGCGGCGGTTTGACCAGGCCCTGCAACACCTCGCCGCTGCGGCATTCGGCCGGTTCGGCCACCGTGAGGCCCTCGACGTCGAAGCGGACCTCGGCGTCGAAGTCCCGGTACGCCGCGGACAGCCGCCAACCCGAGTCCGGGATTGTCCCGATTCCCCGCCAGGCCCGGTCACACACCGTGAAAACCTCGGCGAGGATTTCCCGGGCCGCCGGGTTGCCCGCCGGCCGCACCGCCCGCGGGTAGGCGTTCGCGAGTTCTGCCCGCCCCGCCTCGAGCTGCTCGACGGCGTGGCGCACCCCGTCGAGCAGGTCGAGCGGCTCGAAACCGGTGACGACGATCGGTACCCGGTAGGTCGCCACCAATGGCTCGTACTGGAAGGTGCCCATCACCGTGCACACGTGGCCGGCTGCCAGGAACGCCGCCACCCGGTTCGCCGGCGAGGAGAGGACCGCGGTCATCGCCGGCGGCACCAGCACGTGGCTGACAAGTACGGAGAAGTTGTCGATTCCACGGCGCCGGGCCGTCACCACGGCCATCGCGTTGGCTGGGGCGGTGGTCTCGAAGCCCACTCCGAAGAACACGACCTGGCGGTCCGGGTTCTCCTCGGCGAGGCGGACCGCGTCGAGCGGCGAGTAGACCACCCGGACGTCCCCGCCACGCGCCCGGACCATGAACAGGTCCATGCCGCTGCCGGGGACCCGCAGCATGTCCCCGAACGAGCAGAAGATCACCTCGGGGCGGGCGGCGATCGCCAGCGCCCGGTCGATCGTCTCCAGCGGCGTGACGCACACTGGGCAGCCGGGGCCGTGGATGAACTCGACCTGGTCCGTGAGGAGCTGATCGATTCCGTTGCGGATGATCGAGTGGGTCTGGCCGCCGCAGACCTCCATGATCGCCCAGCGCCGGGTCGCGGTGGCGATGATCGCATCCAGCAGCCGGCGGGCCAACGCCGGGTCGCGGAACTCCGCCAGGTACCTCACCGGCCCGGCCCGGTCATGCCCGGTTCCGCCGCGCGCGATCCCAGCTCCTCCTCGAGCAGCCCCAGGTCCCGGAACATCGCGAGGGTCTCCCGCGCCGCGGCCTCGTCCAGCCTGATCAGCCCGAAGCCGGCATGGATGATCGTGTACTGCCCGACGGTCGCGTCGGGCAGGTAGGCGAGGCACACCGTCTTGGTGACGCCGCCGAAATCGACGATCGCCATCCGCGTACCACGGTCGTCCCAGATCTCGATGATCCGGCCCGGTATCCCCAGACACATGCCTCAGGCTTCCTTCCCGCCGAAGGTCGGCTCCGTCGGGCGGCTCAGCGCCGCGACCGCCGCCTGGCCCAGCGCCAGCCCACCGTCGCCCGGCGGCACCACCCGATGGACGAGTACGTCGAACCCGGCAGTGGCGAGCCGGGCGCGGCAGGCCCGCGTCAGCACTACGTTGGCGAACACCCCGCCGGTCAGACCGACCAGGCGGACTCCGTACCGCCGCCGCGCGAGCCCCGCGACCTCGGCCACCGCGTCCGCGACCGCCAGATGGAACGCGCCGGCCAGCACCGGCACCGCCACTCCCGCCCGCAGACCGGCGACGATCCCCGCGAGCACCCCCACCGGGTCGAGGACGCCGTTCGCCAGGCCGAAGGAGAGCCGGCAGGCACCGGCGCCGCCGAGTCCGGCGCCGCCGAGTCCGGCGCCGCCGAACTCCGCCGCGGCGAGCGCCTCCAGCTCGACGGCGGCCTGCGCCTCGTAGGTGATCCGGTGACGCACCCCGAGCAGTGACGCCACCGCGTCGAACAGGCGGCCCATGCTCGTGCAGGGCACGCAGGCCACGCCCCGGTCCAGCGCGGTGCGCAGGGTGCGCAACTCCGCCACGGAGCAGGCCCGCACCGGCGCCAGGTCCGCGGTCCAGTCCAGGTCGGCGGCGGCCAGATGGGCGAGCGCGACCCGGTACGGATTGCGGACGGCGGCGTCGCCCCCGGGCAGGCCGATCGGACGCAGGTGCGCGACCCGCTCGGCGCGGGCGACGTCCGGGCCTACCAGCAGCACCTCGCCGCCCCAGATCGTGCCGTCGAGCCCGTAGCCGGTGCCGTCGAACGCGACCCCGAGGATGGTGTCGCCGAGCCTGCCGTGCTCGGCGAGTAGGGCGGCCACATGGGCATGGTGGTGCTGGACCAGGTGCGGCAATCGGCCGGCGGACCGTGACCCGTGGGTGGAGGTCTGGTTCGCCCCCGCCGCCGGGTCCCCGGCTGCCGCCTGTTCGGTCCCCGTAGCCGCCGCGCGTTCGGCCCAGGCCCGGGTGACGTATCCCGGATGGAGGTCGGCGGCGAGCGTCTCCGGCGCGACGCCGTACAGATCGGTCAGGTGCGCGGCGGAGCGCTCGAAGGCCCTGAGCGCCGCCAGGCTGCCCATGTCACCCAGATGCTGGGACACGAACGCGCGACGGTCCGTGGTGAGGCAGAACGTGCTCTTGCCCTCGCCGCCTACGGCGAGCACCGACCGGACGGGGCGGCTGAGGTCCACCGGCAGCGGAACGTATCCGCGGGAGCGCCGCACCGGCAGCACCTGCCCGTCGTCTCCGTCGTCCCCGTAGCCGCAGCGCACCACCGAGTCGTCACACGGCAGGAGGATCGGTCGGTCGTGCCGGAGGAACGCATCAGCGAGGCCGGCGAGCCGGTCCCGCGCGTCGTCGTCGGCGAAGCAGATGGGCTCGCCCGAACGGTTGCCACTGGTCATCACCAGCATCCGCGGCGGTCGCGGGCCGCCACCCGGGACCGGCGCGAACAGCAGGTGGTGCACGGGTGTGTACGGCAGCAGCAGCCCCACCAGCGGAGTGCCGGGGGCGACCAGCCGCGACATCCCCGATATCCCTGACATCCCCGCCGCGGGCGAGCGGCGGACGAGCACGATCGGAGCGGCCGGCGATGCCAGCAGCGCCGCCTCCGCCGACGACAGGTCGGCCACCAGGGCGGCCGTCGCCAGGTCGCGCACCATCACCGCGAACGGCTTGTCGGGCCGGTCCTTGCGGGCGCGCAGGCGCGCCAGGGCCGTGTCGCCGGCCGTGTCGCCCGGGTCGTTCTCGGCCGAGCAGGCCAGGTGGTAGCCGCCGACGCCCTTGACCGCGACCACCGCGCCGTCCGCCAGTGCCCGCTGGGCCGCCGCCAGCGCGGCGTCCGTGCCGTGGACCTCCGGTCCGGTGCCGTCCGCGGGGCTGAACCACAGCTTCGGTCCGCAGGACGGGCAGGCGACGGGTTCGGCGTGGAAACGGCGGTCCGCCGGGTCGGCGTACTCCGCCGCGCACCGCGCGCACATCGGGAAGCGGGCCATCGTCGTGGCCGCGCGGTCATACGGCAGCGCGCTGATGATCGTGTACCGCGGGCCGCAGTTGGTGCAGGTGATGAACGGGTGGCGGTGGCGCCGGTCGGTCGGGTCGAACATCTCGCGCAGGCAGTCGGCGCACACCGCGGTGTCCGCGGGTACCAGGGTGCGATCGCCGGGAACGGTCGCGCCGGCCACGATCCGGAACCCGGCGTCGCCGGCGGTCGACCGGGTCACGCTCGTCACCGTGACGCGCTCGATGCGCGCGAGCGGTGGCGCCTGCGGTTCGAGTCGGCGCAGGAACTCGGCCACGGCCACCTCGTCGCCTTCGACCTCGGCGAACACCGAGGTCGAGTCGTTGCCGACGAATCCCGCGAGCCCGAGGGTGCCCGCGAGCCGGTGGACGTAGGGCCGGAAACCGACGCCCTGGACGACGCCCTCCACCACGACCCGGCGCCGGACCCGGCGCCCGGTCCGCCCGGTCCGCCCGGTCCGCCCTCCGGTCATACCCGCCGCCAGATCATGACCCGGTTGTTGCCCGAGTCCGCCACCGCGAGCCGGTCGCCGCGCACCGAGAGGCCGTACGGCCAGCAGAAGGTGTCGGCCTCGACGCGGGTCCACCGGTTCTCCCCGGTCTCGGCGAACGACGGCTGGCCGAGCACACCGGTCGCGGGCGTGGAACTGCGCCGCGGCAGCTCCTCCCACAGCAGGACGCGGTTGTTGGCGGTGTCCGCGACGGCCAGCAGGTGCCCGTCGCTGTCGACGGCGTAGGGGAAGCGCAGGACGTCGGCCCGGCCGGGCGCGTAGGGGAACTCCCCGGAGCATGCGAGATCGGGCTGGCCGAGCACCAGATCGGCGTCGCCGTCGGCGTCGGGATGGGGGGCCCAGCCGAGCAGCCGGTGGTTGCCGGCGTCCGCGACCAGCAGCCGGTCGGCGGTGCCGGCGAGGTCGTGCGGCCACCGGAAGCTCGCCGGACCGGCCGCGCCGCCACGGTTCTCGTCCCGGCGGGTGGGATCGGGCTGCCCCAGCACCAGGTCGGGTAGCCGGCCGGGCGAGGACGGCAGGCCATTCGACCAGCCCAGGATCCGCCGGTTACCGGTGTCGGCGACGTAGAAGCGCCCACCCACCACGGCCACCCCGAAGGGCCAGTAGAAGGTGTCTGGTCCGCACGGGCCGCCCCGGTTCTCGCGGACGGCGTCGGCGTCCGGCTGCCCGAGCACGAGGTCGGGGGCGGTGTCGGTGACCGTCGGGACCTCGTTCCAGACCAGCACCCGGTGGTGCCAGGCATCGGCGACCACGAGCCGGCCATCCGTGACGAGCACGCCGGTCGGCAGGTGCAGGCCGCGTTCGGGCCCGCGCCCCGCGGCCGCCGGCCCTTCGCTCGTCGCGTCGGCCTGGCCGAGCACGACGTCGGCGGGGGCGCCGTCGACGGCCGGCAGACCATGCCAGATCAGCACCCGGTGGTTACCCGAGTCCGCCACCACGAGCAGGTCGTCGCCGAGCCACACCCCGCGCGGCGCGTACAGCCGGGACGCCGACGGCCGCGCCGACGGCAGGGCCAGCCCGCCGGGCGCCGGGGCGCCGATCCACACCGCCGGTTCCCAGCTCCCCGCCCATCCGCCCCGTCCCGCCTGGCCGCCCCGTCCCGCCTGGCCGCCCCGTCCCGCCTGGCCGTCCTGCCCCACCCATCTGGTCGGAGTGCTCGGAGTGGCGTCACCGAGTGTTCCGCTGCCGGGCGTCACGTCGGCTTCGCGGTGAGTCGGCGGGCGATCTCGTCGAGCACCCCGCGCACGGCCAGGACGGCGTCGGGGTCCCCGACCTCCTCGAAGATCGCCCGTGCCTCGTGCAGCACCGCCTGCGCCGGGTTGAAGAGGCCGAGGTGGGCCAGGGCGTTGCCCTGGTTCGCCCGAGCCCGGGCGTAGCCGAGGGGGTCGGCGTCGCGGTCGCGGGCGGCGATGACCTCCTGGTAGCGCGCGACCGCCTCCCGCAGGTTGTCCTCCCGGTGTGCGGACGGCGCGTAGACCAAGGCGTTGGCCAGGTTGAGCTGGGTGCTGGCCCACCGCTCGGGATGAGTCTCGCGGGTGTAGACGGACAGAGCGGTCCGCAGGCCCTGCACAGCCACGCCGACCCGCAGCTGGTCGGACGCCTGCGCCATCGGCATGGTCAGATACGCCGTGGCGAGGTTGACCTGTGCCGCCGCGAACAGCTCCGGGGCGGTGTCGATGCGGACCAGGCGCAGCGCCGAGAGGTAGTGCTCCACCGCGACCTTCAGGCCCGCCGGATCGTCCCCGGCCAGCTCCTGGTAGGCCGAACCGAGGCTCAGGTGCAACTCGGCCCGGCCGACCGTGAGGTCGGTGGCGGCCAGCGCGGCGAGCGCCGCCGTCAGCTCTGCGATGACGGCCGGGCTCGGTCCCTCGACTCCGCGACGCAGGTCCGCCGCGGTGGACCTGAGCTGGGCGGCGAGACCGGGGGAGGGTTCCCGCGCCGCGGCGATGGCCCGCTCCAGCAGCCCCGCTGCCTCGCCCGTCCGGCCGGCGGCCATGGCGTGGGCGGCGTGTGCGGACCACACCATCGCCGCGATCTCGTCGGTCTCCCCGCCGGGCGGCGGAGGTTCGTCCAGCTCGCCCAGGGCGAACCGGACTACGTCCACCAGGATCCCCAGCTCGTCGCCGAGCGCCCGGCGCAGTGCCACCGGGTCTTCGGGGTCCGCGCCCGCTGGTCGCAGCACGAAGCGGTTGTAGCGGTCGACCGGGTCGTCGCCGCGCAGCTGCCCGAGGGCCGCGACGACCTCCCCGCGGTAGGCGAGCTCCAGCGCGGCCAGCTCCGCCGGCCAGGCCACCGGCACCTTCCCGGCCGCCAGTGTCCGGCGCAGGTCGGCCGTGGCCTCGCCGCCCGGCACGAGCAGGAAGCCGGCCGGCAGCGGAAAGACCCCGACGGGCTGCGGGCGCGCGCAGGTCACGCCCGTGCTGATGACGTCGTCCTCACCCATGCGCGTCCTCACCCATGCGTCTGGTCATCTGGACCTGTGCGTCCGGTCATCCATGCGTCCGGTCATCCGTCCGTTCCGCCGGTCCCGGGGGCGAGACCAGAGAGGATCATGTCCCGGACCTGTTCCATCGCCCGGCGCACCGCGGGACTGAGATCGGCGCCGGGCTCCACGCCGCCCGCCTCGATGAGGTAGACGACGACGTCGTCCGGGTAGCCGTCGCCGAGCAGCCAGCGCCCGAACGCCAGCGCCTGGTCCCAGCGGAAGGCGTGCGGGTGCGGCGCGTCCAGGGGCAGGTTCTCCAGCTGTGCGCCCGGGACCTCGAACACGGTCCCGGGCTCGGCCCCGGTGCGGCTGGCGTCGACGACCACGACCCGGCGTGCGCCGCGCATCGCGAACGCCGTGTCCATCCCGGCGGTCCCCCCGTCAACCAGGCGCACCCCGGCCGGGACGCCCGTCTCGGCGAGCCGGCGGACCAGGATCGGCCCGACCCCGTCGTCACCGCGCAGCAGGTTGCCGCAGCCGATCACGGCCACCTCGCACCCTGGTGGTTCGAAACCGGGCGGATCGACCTGCACCCGCGGCCCGACCGGGGGCCGCGAGGCGGCACCCGCCTCGCGATCCCCGGTCATAGGTCGGTCCCGGTCATAGGTTGTCGTTGATGACGAACCTGCTGAGCTCCCGGCCGGTCCTGCCGTCGTAGGCGTGGACCGTGCAGACCAGGCACGAGTCGAAGCTGCGGGCCACGTGGCCGAGCTCGATCGGGTTCTCCGGATCCACGATGGGCGTGCCGACGAGGGCCTGCTCGATGGGACCGGGCGCCTCGGAGCCGTCGCGGGGGCCGATGTTCCAGGCGGTCGGGGTGACCACCTGGTAGTTCGCGATCTTGCCGTCCTCGATGACGATCCAGTCCGAGAGCGAGCCGCGGGCCGCCTCCGTGGAACCGAAGCCGCGCCCTTCGGTGTACTCCACCGGCTTGAGGTGAAACGGCTCGCGTAGGTCCAGCTGGTCGAGCCAGGCCCGCGTCCACTGGTAGTACCTGGCGGCCTCGTGCATCCGGGCCAGCAGGCGGACCATCACCGACGGGCCGATGGCCGCCAGGATGTCCCCGAACAACGGGTCGTCGTCCTGGTGGGCACCCGCGCCGGGAGCCGCGGCTGCGACGCGGCGGGCGAGTGGCCCGGCCTCCAACGGCAGGTATCCGTGGTTCGGCACCTCGTACCGGGGTGACTTCGCCCAGCTGTACTTGCCCTGCTCCCGGCCGCGCGCCGGATCGATGGGCCGGGTCTCGCCGTCGAACGGGTGGCGCGCCTCGGTTCCCTCGTAGAACGAGTGGGTGACGTCCTCCCGCACCCGGGCCTGGTCGAACTCGAAGTACCCGCCGCCCGCGTACACCCCGGACCGGCCGATGAGTGCCGCGTTGCGGCCGGAGATGGTCGGCCGGGTGTAGAGGTCGGGGGCGAAGTACGTCCCGGTCGCCAGGTAGTTGCCGACTCCCTGGCCGTAGCGATCCAGGCCGATGTCTAGGCAGTACCGGAGGAAGAAGCCGCAGTCGCTGTCGTGCTGGGCGGGGTTCTCGTCCACCCAGGCGAGCACGTCCTGCCAGGTACGGTTGGCCAGCCAGCGCTCCACCGAGCAGCCGAGCCACTGCTTCTCCAGCCAGTTGACCTTCCAGTGCTCCAGGATGGCGATGGAGCGGGTCACGTCCGACAGCGTCGGCGCGCACATCACCCCGCCGGGCACCATGAAGCTGGAGTGCGGCCACTGCCCGCCGAAGATGGCGTAGACCTCCACCGGCTTGGCCGACAGCACCACCGCCGGGCCGTAGCTGCTGCCGGTGTAGGGCGCGAACCGCCGTACCGCCTCCTCATACAGCGGCGAGGAGGCGTATTTCCGGTTCGTGAGGTCGATGGCGAACAGCGCGTAGAAGCAGCGCGGGATGCTCTGCAACGTCTCGCACGCCTGCGCGATGTTGCGGACCAGCGTCGCGTTGGGCGGCATCTCGGTGCGCCACGCGACGTCCAGCGCGTACGCCGACTTGTACAGGTGGCTGCCCCCGCAGATCCCGCAGATCCGCGGGGTCACGATCAGGCCCGCCTGCGGGTCCTTGCCGCGCAGGATGATCTCAAAACCCCGGAACATCGCCGCCTCGGTCCACGCCGAGGTGACCACCCCGTCGTCGATCGTGACCCGGACGTCGAGGTCGCCCTCGACGCGCCCCAACGGGCTGACGTTGAGATCGACGGTGGCCATTGGAATCCTCTCTTCTCCCCGTCCGTTCCTCGCGGTCTCCGGTCGGAGCACGCGCGGCTACCGGCTACCGGCCGGCTAGACGACGAACATGTCCTCCTTCGACCACTGCGGGGCGACTATCCGGGCAGCTGCCGCGTGTGCCAGGTAGCCGAGGTGGCCGCTGCCCGCCGGCACCTCCCGCGGAATGAGCCCGCCGACCTTCCGGGTCCTGAAGATCGTGCCGGGGGCGAGGTCGAAGAATGGGAACTCCGGCTCCGTGCACCCGATGCACGGCATGCCGGCGCGGGTCTTCGACGACTGGCGGTTCCACAGGATCCGGTTGCACGGGGAGTGGGTCATCGGGCCGCGGCAGCCGAACTCGTAGAACAGGCAGCCCTTGCGGGTCCCGTCCCCGAAAGCCAGGGTCGACTGCTTGTATTCGAAGTACTCCGCCCTGGTGCAGCCGGTCTGGGTGAATGTCGTGAAGAACGTCCGTGGCCGGTGCAGCTCGTCGAGCGCGATGTCGGCGGCCCGGCCGGTGGCCAGCGCCACGATGATCTGCGTGATCCAGTCCGGGTGGGCCGGGCAGCCCGGAATGTTGACGACGGGCAGCCCGGAGCGCGATCGGAAGTCCGGGCCGAGGAAACCGCCGCGTTCACGCTTGTGGAACTGCAGCCCGGTGGAGTCCGTCGGGTTCGGCGCCGTCGCGGGGATCCCGCCCCAGCACGCGCAGTCCCCGATCGCCACCACCACCTGGGCCCGGGCGGCCAGCTCGCGCACCCAGTCCTGCATGGGCCGCTCGGCGAAGACGTCGAAGCCGCCGGTTCCGTTCGGGCCGCGGATCACCGAACCCTCGAAGACGAAGATGTCGACCGGCCGCTCACCCCGCGCGCAGTCGGTGAACAGCTCCCGGGCCTGGGCGCCGTTCTCCAGCCCCAACGACGGGTGCCAGAGCAGTTCCAGCCCGAAGTCGGTGATCAGGTCGACGACGTTGGGCTCGTCGGCGTTCAGGAAGGACATCGTGTTGCCGCTGCACGCCCCGCCCTGGAACCACAGCACGGATGACATCAGTACTCCCTTCGTCGGACGGGCCGTGGTCGGCACCGCGGTCCGCCGCACCGCCCACCTCCACGAGCGGACCGAGCCCTCCGTCGAGGTGATCAGAAGCCGCTGGGCCGGGTGATCGTCGGGTGGCCCGTCGCCTCACGGAGACTTCCGGCAGAGCAGACGCTATGTCCCCCAGCGCCGGACGCCTATCGACAGTGCGCGGAGGCTGCCACCAACGCGCAGTCACCAACGCGCAGTGCGGTTTGGTGAAGCGCACACGACCGGGCGAGAGTGGGGCATGCACCGGCCATCCCAGCCCGCCCTCATCGACGCCCGTGGGGCGAGCGCCGAGGTACGGCCCGGCGAAGTGGTGAGCCGGTGCGATGCCGGCTCGGGCGGGTCACCGGATCAGGCGGGTCGCCGGAGGGTGCCGGGGGAGGACCGGGCGATGCACGAGCTGTCCGTCTGCCGATCGATCGCGGACGTCGTCACCCGGCACGCGGCCGGTCGGCCGGTCACCCGGGTGCACGTCCGGGTGGGTCAGCTGCGCCAGATCGTGCCGGAAACCCTCGCCTACTGCTGGGAGCTGATGAACGCTGGGCCCCCGGAGAACGCTGGGCCCCCGGAGAACGCTGGGCCCCCGGAGAACGGCGCCGATCCCCCCGGCGGGTCCGTGCTGGCCGGGTCCGTGCTGGCCGGGTCCGTGCTGGCCGGGTCCGTGCTGGCCGGGTCCGTGCTGGCCGGGTCCGTGCTGGAGGTCGAGAGCGTGCCGGTCAGTGTGTGCTGCCGGGTGTGCGGGACCCGCGGCGAGTTGGCGGACCGGGCGCTGCGCTGCGGCACCTGCGGCGCGGCCGGCGTCACCATCGTCACCGGCGAGGAGTTCCTCGTCACCTCGTTCGAGGTGGCTTCCGACCCAGTAGTTCCCGACCCGGCGGCTCCCGGCTCGGCAGCTCCCGACACCGTGGAGGCGTGACACGCCGTGGGTCGCTTCCATCCCCACCCGGAAGGGGCGCATCCCCACCCGGAAGGGGCGCCGCACGAGTACTCGGGTCCGCACCCACCGGCCGGGGTGTCCGTCGGGGACCATGCCGGCTATGGCACCGGGCCCGAACGGGTCGAGGTCCTCGAGCGGATCCTCGGGGAGAACGAGCGGGTCGCGCTGGCGAACCGGGCCGCCTTCGACGCCGCCGGCGTCACGGTGGTGAACCTGATGTCCGCTCCCGGCGCCGGTAAGACCACCCTGCTGGTCGGGACGCTGCGCCGTCTCGGCCCGCAGCTGCGGGTCGGGATCATCGAGGGCGACATCGAGACCAGCATCGACGCCGACCGCCTCGACGGGCTCGGCGCGGCGATCGCCCTGATCAACACCGGTAACGGGTTCGGCGGGGAGTGCCACCTGGACGCGCCCATGGTCGCCTCGGCGCTGGGCCGGCTGCCCCTGCGCGACCTCGATCTCGTCGTTATCGAGAACGTCGGCAACCTGGTGTGCCCCGCCGAGTTCGAGGTCGGGGAGGACCTGCGCGCGATGGTGTTTGCCGTCACCGAGGGCGAGGAGAAGCCCCTCAAGTACCCGGTCATGTTCCGCTCGGCCGACCTGGTGCTCGTCAACAAGACGGACCTGCTTCCCCACCTCGACTTCGACCTTGACGCGTTCCGGAAGAACCTCGCCGACGTCAACCCGGACGTGGCTGTGCTGGAGGTCAGCGCCCGTACCGGCCAGGGGGTCGACGCCTGGTGCGCGTGGCTGCGCGCCCTACCCGGACAGCGCCCGGAGCCTACGATCGGCGGGGCCGCGCTCGATGACGACGGGGATCCAGCGCGGGCGGGCGCTCGACGGCGGGCGCCTGGAAGGCGACGGTCTCGACGTCCGTGACCGCGACATCGATGATCTCGACATCAGACAGCCCGAAGTCGGGTGCCTGGAAGAGGCGGATCGTCAGAGGCGGGGGCTCCTGCCGCGGCAGAGAGCGCGGCGGCTCCGACGCGGAGAAGAGGGGGATCGAGGCGGTGGCGATGAGATGTCTCGCTTTCGGGGTGGGGCTGCCGAGTGGAACGAGGGGTAGGACGTCAGGGCGGTGACAGGCTTCTCCGCGGGACCTTCCGCCGCCTACGTGGCGTCTTCGGGTTCCGCGAATCGAAGCCTCACGGCGTCAGAGACGGGACATCTTGCTGAACGGGCTCAGAATGCGTTCCTGCTGGGAACCGAAATCGACGAGGACGGCGACTTCTGCTTCGACCCCGGTTACCTGGCCGAGACCGTACATGTCGTGGGTGACCCGGTCTCCTACGGCGAACCGCTTGCACGGCGGGGTGACCGGGGCCTTGAAGGGGCTGGTGGACAGACGGGGCCTGGGTAGCGCTGACTTGGTCATCGCCTCCAGTATGCGCCTGCCGCACCGGGCGCCGCTGGTCGTCGTTGACGAAGACCAGACGATCACCGCTGCTCTCACCGGCCATGGCGCCCGGACGAGCGAGGTTGCCGACCTGCTGCCCGCGCGTGTCGCCGGGACTCTACCGGCCGCACCCTTGAGCGCCTGGCCTTTATCTACCGAGTGTTATCGAGTGTTACCAGGCGTGTGGGGCGCCGAGGTCGTTGATCAGCTCGGCGAGGACGAGTTCCTCGTCCACTCTGATCGCATGGTGCTCCAGCGCGGGGCGCAGGTCGGGGTCCCAGGCCGCGTCGACCGGCCGGCCAACCAGCTCGCCGCCGGTCACCGTGGTCAGCGCCGCCTGATAGGACCGGGCGTCGAAACGCCATGGCCGCCAGCCGATCCGTTCCCGCAGGCCGTTGGCGATGCGGATGCCGCCCCAGTCGAAGTCGCCATGGTAGGCAAACCGCGCGCCCTGGCCGGCGAGCGCCGCGAGCAGGCTGATGACGGCGGCCGACGGCTGGCCGTTCACGCACACCAGCGGCGGGGTGCGGCCCGCCAGCTCGTCGGCGGCGCTGGCCAGCACGATCGGATTCTCGCACAGGTACACCACTCCGAGGCCCACCCCGAGGTCGCCGCGGTCCTGGCCCGGGCCGACCTGGCGCAGAGTGAGCACGCAGGGCTCCCCCGCCTCGCGACAGATGGCCAGGATCCGGCCGGTCGGGCTGTCCGCCCCGCCCGGCAGACCCAGGCAGAGCACCGTGGACGACAGTTCGTCACGGTGCACCCCGACAGCGGCCCACGCGGCGCGACGGCCCGCGGCCGAGCCGTCACCCGCAGGGTGGGATCCGCCCAGTACCCGGGCCGCCGCCAGGGCCAGCGTCGCCAGCGGCCGGCCGTCGTCGAGCGCGTGCGCGTCACCGGTGCTGGTGGCGGCCAGCCGGCCCAGCGCCACGCCGGGTGAGGGCAACGCGTCGAGCACCCGGAGCAGGTCGGCGGCCAGCGGCCCCGCCGCGTCCGGGGTGCCAGCCAGCCGGCGCAGCAGGCCGGTGCTGTCCAGCCAGGACCGCCAGGGGGTGAGTTCGGGGCGCCGGGCGAGGAGGTCGTCCAGGGGCTGGTGCGCCTGCGCCCAGGCTCGTGACTGCGCCGCGGCCAGCTCCGCCCGCTCCGTGACATCCCCGGTGAGCTGGCGGACGGCGGCGGCGAGTCCGTCCGGCGCGGCGCCGCTGGACCGCAGCACCGCGTCGACCTCGTCCAACGACACGGACAGCGAGGCGCCGGTGCCGGCCCGGCGGCCCAGCAGCCGCTCGACCCCCCGCCGCTGGTCCGCGCTGGCCCGGCCGAGGGTGACCGTCCCGGTGAGCGGCCGGCCCAGCTCGATCCTGCGCCGCACCCGGTCGAGCAGCCACGCCGTGTGCTCACCGCCCAGCAGACGACGCAGCCGTTCCACATCGCGGGCGGCTTCCGTACCGCGGGAGGCCCCGGTCGACGACGCGCTCACTCGAACGGCAGGGGCTCGGTGTTGCCGCTCTGCGCCGGACGGAGCGGCTGGGGCTGGTCGGGTTGGTCGGGCTGGTCGAGTAGCTGGGGCTGGTCGGGTTGGTCGGGCCGCTCGGGCTGGTAGGGCACCGGCCGGTCGACGCGGGTGCGCTCGTGCCCGTCCCACCGCCACGGCGTGACGAGCACGGCATCGATGCCGTCCCGGCGGGACAGCTGCGCGATCGCCAGGCCGGGAACCTGCGGGTAGCAGCCCCACTCGCGCTCGCTGGTCATCACCACATCGAGGTCGAACGCGGCGAGCAGACCCAGGCACTTGGCCCGCGAGTCGTCGTCCACTCCGGCGAACGCCTCGTCCAGGGCGACCAGGCGGGGTGCGTGCCGGTTGCCGGAGGAGTCGTAGAACGACGAGGCAGCCGCGAACAGCGGCACCGACGCCGCGAGCACCCGCTCACCACCGGACGCCGGACCGCTCGCCGGCCGCCACTGACCGTCCTGGAACCGCTGCACAGCGAACTCGTGCCAGTCGCGGTAGTCCAGGGCACGGGTCAACTGCTCGGCCCATCCGCCGGTGGTGTCCGCGCTGTGCTCCCGGTTGATCTCCTCCTGGAGGAACGCGCCGACGGCGGTCCGCTCGGCGGGGCTCCAGGCGTCGGCCGTCTGCCGCAGCAACCGGTCGCGCACCGCGCCGAGCCCCTCGGGGGCGCTGCGCGCGACCCGCCACTGCAACCGCAGCCGCATGCCGGTCGACGTGGGCCGCTGCGCGAGGTCCGTGTTGATCCGGCGAACCTGGCCCTCGGCGTCGCTGATCAGTTCCTGCAGGGCGCCGGCCACCTCGTTCACAAGGTGGTTCTCCAGGATCTCGCGTTCCTTCGCGGACAGCAGCATCGCCCGCTGCCCGGTCTCCGTCTCCAACGCGGCGACCAGGGCCGGGATGTCCTGCTTGCGGCCCTGGAACAGGACGTCGACCACGATCACGCCGTCGGAGACGACCATCCCGACCGAGTGGCCGTGCCGGGACAGCGCGTCGGTGAGAACCTTGTGCTCGGCCGACACCCGCTGCTGCGCCAGCTCCCACCGGCGGTCGGTGTCGTCGACGTCGTCGAGGGCGGCGTTGACCGCCCGGGCGAGCGTGATCGCGGGGTACGGTGCCCAGCCGGCAGCCGGGTCCGGGATCTCCAGGTCCGGGACGGCGACCGCGAGCAGGCCGGTGGCCGCGAACGCCCGGAGCCTCGCGACAGCCGCCTCGCGTTCGGCCGCGGCGGTGGTGATCGCCTCCCGCAACGTCTCACGCCGGCCGTGAGCCCGGCCCCGGGCGTCGAGCGCATCCCGTTCGGCGGCCCGGGCCTGCTTCTCCCGCTGCCCGCACCGGTCGAGTTCGGTGTCGACGGCGGCCAGTTTGCGGAACAGTTCGTCGACGGCGGCGCCGGCCGTCTCGACCAGGACCCGGTGACGTTCGGCGGCCGCGTCGGCCTGCGTCTGCGCCTCGGCGACCGCCTCGGCGGTCTGTTCCTGGCGTTCCAGCGCGAGGGTGAGTTCGTGTTCCGCCTCGGTCGCCGCGCGGCGGGACCGGTCCAGCGATTCCGCCGCCGGCCACAGCGCGGCCAGCTCCGCCCGGTAGTCACCCAGGGCGTCCCGGACGTCGGCCAGCGCGGCCGGCTCCGCGGGCAGGCGCACGTCGCCGGCGAACTCCTCGGCCGCCGCCCGCGCCTCACCCGCGGCCTGCTGCCGGCGGGCCGCGACAGCGGCCGCCTCCTGGTGCTGGGCGTCGATCCGCCGCTTGGCCTTGTGCTCCGTGGCCAGCTGCGCGTGCGCCTCGCGCAGGTCGCCGTCGGAGGGCCGGGCCCCGTGCTCGGCGGCCAGCGAGAGCTGCCGGTCGGCCAGCTCCGCGGCGGCCGCGGCCAGCTCTTCGAGCCGTAGCTCGATCCGGGTCGCATCGGCGCGCAGGTGGTCGAGCCGGACCCGCCTGGCCGCCTCGCGGGCACCCTCACCGATGTAGCCGGCGGTTTCCTTGCGCCAACCGCCGGTCAGGACCCCGTTACCGAACCGGCCGTCCACGGTGACCCAGGTCTCGGTGCCCGAGGTCCTGTTGGCCGTCGTCCCGTTGGCCGTCGTCCCGTTGGCCGCCGGCCCGTGGACCAAGGAGCCGCCGGCCGGGCCGGGCCCGCCGCGCAGGCCGATCGTCGCGAGGACGGCGGCGACCGCGGTGTCGCTCAGCCGGGCCGCGCGTGCGTCGTCGCGGTCGATCGCCGGCGTGAGCACCGCGGCCAGCCCACCCCCCGGCGCCGGCCGCCCGGGCGTGACCAGAACGTCGTCGCTGACGGGGTCGTGCAGCCGCCCGTCCGGGCCGACCCAGGCGTCGAGGATCCCGGCGGCCTCCAGCGCCGCCTCGATTCCGGCCCGGTGCTCGTCGGGCACGCCGTCGACGAAGTCGACGACCTTCCACAGCGGGGCGCCGTCCCGGCCGTCCCGCCCGTGCTCGTCGCGGGTGTGCGGGGCCGGCGGCGAGTCGTGGCCACCGGCCGCCAGCCGCTCGATCTCCTCGGCGAGCCGTTCGAGTTCCCGCCGGGCGGCCGTCTGCTCGCCGTCGAGGACGGCCTGCCGGCGCCCGAGGTCGGCGGTGGCCAGCCGCGCCGCCCCGTCCACCGCGGTGGCGACCGGGTTGGACCCGTCGAGTGTGTCCACCCAGCCGGCCAGGGCCGCCAGCGCGGCGTCCGGGTCGGCCGGCCGCAGGTACGCGCAGCCGGCCAGGTAGGCCGTGCAGGCCACGACGAGGCCCGCCCCGCGCTGGGCGGTCAGGTCCTCGGCCGCCGCGATCCGCTCGGCGGCGGCCTGCTGCTCGGCAGTGATCCGGTCCAGGTCGTCCCGGGCCGCGCGCAGCGCCACGCCGGCGTCGGCCGCCGCGCGCAGCAACCCGTCGAGACGGTTCACGGCGGTGCCCTGCTGCCCGACCAGGGCCTCGGCGGATCGCCGGGCGTCGCGGTACGGCGGTTCCCCGCCGTCCAGCTCGGTGAGCACCGCGGCGTGCCGGCCGGTGACCAGGGCGGCCTCGGCCGCCAGCCCGGCGGCCCGGATCGCGGCGTCGAAGCCCGCCGCGTCGGCCTGGACCGTGCGTTCCGCACCCGTGAGCCGGCGCTTCCGGTCGCCGGCAGCCTCGGCCGCGGCCCGGCTGTCCCGCTCCCGCTGGGCGGCGAACCGGGCGAGCCGCCCGGCATCCTCCTCGGCGCCCCGCAGCGCCGCCGCGTC
This sequence comes from Frankia sp. BMG5.23, assembly GCF_000685765.2. Taxonomy (NCBI): domain Bacteria; kingdom Bacillati; phylum Actinomycetota; class Actinomycetes; order Frankiales; family Frankiaceae; genus Frankia; species Frankia sp. BMG5.23. The sequence goes on along the minus strand of NZ_JDWE01000041.1, from coordinate 10,327 downwards.
GCGCATCTCCGGGCTGTCCCGCAGCGCGTCCCGCCGGGCGGTCAGTGTGGCCTTCGCCTCCTCCACCTCGGTGAGCGCCTGCTGCGCGGCCGTCAGGGCCTCGACCGCCGCCTGATGCGCGGCGTCGGCCTCGGCGAGATCCCGCCCGTGCTGCTCGTAGCGGCTGTGCGCCTGCCGCGGCGGCGCGGCGTACCGCTTCGCGGCCACTCGGGCGTACCGGCGGTAATGGGTCAGGAATGCCTGCGCAGCCGTTTCCGCCTCGGCGAGGGCGCGCAGCGTCTCCCGTTCCTCGTCCAGACCCCGGAACGCCTCGGCCACGATGACCACGAGCGCGGGGTCCAGCGGCGGCAACGCCTCGGTGAGCGCCCGGGAGAGCAGCTTCTCGTCGGGCTTCTTGGACAGTTGCGGCTGGCGTAGCTGGATCAGGAGGTTGACCAGGGCCTCGTACCGGTGCCCGCCGAGACCGAACAGCGCTTCGTCCACGGCACGGCGGTAGTCCGACGCGGTGTCGTACACCGCGCCGTGGCCGTCGACGGCTTCTTTCAGTTTGTCCCTGGTCAGTGGCACCCGGGTCGGGCTGACCAGGGACAGCTGCGGACCGATCCGCTGGCGGGTCACGAAGAACCAGTGCCGGACGATGCCGCGCCCGCTGACCGCCTTCAGGCCGGCCCCGATCGTGCGGTACTCGGGGATGCCGTCACCGCCCAGCCGGCCGAACTCCAGCCAGGTGTAGCCGAGCCGCTCGGGATGCGGATGCCGGCCGCCCAGCAGCAGGTTCCATTCCATCCGCTTGTTGCGGTCACCGTCCGGTTCGACCCGGTGCGCGGCCAGCTCGCCGTCCAGCAGGAACGGCAGCGTCAGCGCCAGGACCTTCGACTTGCCGGTACCGTTGTTGCCCCGCAGCAGCAGCCGCCCGTCGTGGAAGTGGAACTCTTCCACGTCGTAGTAGAAGAGGTCGACCAGGCCGGCGCGCAGCGGCTGCCAGCGGTCCTCCCGGGCCGGTACGGGAATCGAGGCCGACGCCGGTGCCGGTGCGGGAATCGAGGCCGGTGCCGGTGTCGCGGGCATGCGGGTCGAGGTGCTCATCGGCGGCTCGTCTTCTTCCTTCTGGCCGGACCGCTTCTGACCGGGCCGGCGCCGCCCGCCCGGCCGTCGTGGATCGTCGGCGCCTCGACGGCGTAGCGCGCGATCGCGGGCCGGGCGAGCACTGCCGGCGGCTCGCCGGCCCGGCCCGGCACGTCCGTGACCAGCCGCAGCGCGCGCAGCTTGTCCAGCGCCATGGCGAGCAGCTCGGCGTCGGCACCCGGTTCGGTGACGCCCCGCCGCCAGTAGGTGGAATGCTCGGCCGCCATCTTCCGAACGTATCCACGCAGCCGGCCGACCGGCACCGGCTCCGCGGGATCCGGCCGGGTGGCGAGATACTCGGCGACTAGCAGGGTCACGTGGCCGTCGGTGCGCTGTTCCGGCATCCGTACGTCGGTGAGCTCGTCGTCGGGGTCGACCATCGCGATTCCCTCCGCGCGCATCTCGGCGATCAGACCGGTGGCGTCCTCGATCCGTCTGGTGATCGCCCGGCGCTGGCTGATCAGGTAGGCGCGCTCGTCCTCGGCGAGCTCGTCGTAATAGACGACGGGATCATCGAGCAGCCGGCGGGTCAACCGGCGGCGAAGCGACCGGTTGCGCAGGTCGTCGGTGTCGGGGACGGGCTCGTGGGTCAGCTCGGCGAGCCGCGCCCCGATGTCGTCGGCGTCGATGGTCGACGGGCCGCGGGTACCGGTCAGCAGCGACGCGAGCACCCTGCGGCGTACGTCGTACAACGCGTCGCCGCTGTCGCGCAGATAGGCGTCCTCCTCGCCGGCGACCCGATCCAGCACGCCGAGCGTGAGCAGCAGCCGGACCACCGCCACGAGGTCGGAACGTTCGTCCCGGCGGCTGAGGGTGAAGGTGACCCCGGTGCGGGCCAGTTCCGGGTCGCTCGCCGCGACCAGCACCCCTTCGGCCAACCGGCCGAGGGTGATCTGGGTGTCCGCCCCCTCCAGCACTGACAGCGCGAGGCACAGCAGGACGTAGCGGCGCCGCCCGAACGGCGCTCGGCCCTTCCCCTCCCGCGCCGGGTGCGTGTCGTCCTGGATGGTCGCCGCCGTCTTGAACAGCCGCGCCGATTCGGCGTCGACGACCAGCCGCCAGCCGGTTTCGGCGGCGAGCCACTCGCGCAGCTCGGACGCGTGCCGGCGGACCAGCCGCAGGACCTCGTCGTCCGCGCCGGCGGTGCGTAGCGGCCCGGCCAGCAGCGCGCGCAGGGCCCTGCGCCGCGCGGCCCGGTTCTCCTCGGCGACCGAGTCCGCCGTCATCCGGACACCCGTCCGGTCTCCAGCAGCTCGAGCCGGTCCGGCCCACCGGCGAGTACGACCGGAGCGAGGCCGTCCATCCGGCCATTCAGATCGTTTTGCCGGTTTCGGTCATTCCTGTCGTTCGAGTCGCTCCAGTCGTTCAGGTCGTTCAGGTCGTTCCAGGCCGCCGGACGCGATGCCGCACCGGCCAGGTCGACGATCTCGACGGTGTGTTCCGGGCCGTCCAGGACGCCATCCTCGGTCTCGATCCGCGCCACCCCCCCGCCGGGGACGAGGGTGAGGCGGATCAGGACCGTGCCGTCGCTGGACGTGGTCTCCACCTCGGTATCGCCCGCCAGCCTGGCGGCGAGCGCGTCCCCGAGCAGGCCGAGGAACAGCCGGAACGCCTGCCGGTCCAGGACGCCGAGCTGGGACAGCAGCACTGGCCCGTCGGTGGCGAGCCGGGCCCGAGCGGACGCGGCCTGCTCCGCCTCCCGCGCGGCCTGCTCGGCGAGCAGCCGCCGCTGCCGCGCGCGGTCCGTGACCCGGTTCGGCGTTCCGCGCCGCTCGTAGGAACCGGTCCGGCGTAGCTGCGGGCTGATCCGCATCGGCGGCGCATCCTGCCACGGCGTGTTCGGTGTCGGCTCGTCCTCCTGCCAGGCGGCGACGGTCTCCTGGCTGACGGTGAGATGCCGGGCCGAGGCCAGGCCGAATGCGGCCCGCCACAGCCGGTGGGCCGCCGCGTCGTCAGGAGCCTCGGCAAACCAGCGAGCGAGCGTGCGGAAGTCCGCCGACCGGTCCGAACGGCCGGTACGGCGCTCGTTGAGTGCGGCGACGGTATCGATGAGCTGGGTGATCGCGGTGATAGCCGCGCCCCGCAACAACCGTGCCTGGGAGGGACGGCGTGAATCCGCCGACACGAACCAGTCGTGCAGGCCGCGCCAGCGGTTGCGCCAGCCGTCCAGGGCCGCGGCGACCGCGGCGTCGTAGGCGGTCCGAATCCGCTCAGCGTCGGTTCGCCCGGCTCCGGTCCGGCCGGAATCGGATGCCCCGGAGCCGGATGCCCCGGAGCCGGATNCGGATGCCCCGGAGCCGGATGCCCCGGAGCCGGATACCTCGGGCACGTCGGGCACGGCGTCGGTCGCCTCCCGACGGGCCGCGAGTAGCAGCAGGCGTTCGACGCCGGCCCCCTCGACCTGACCCAGCAGGGTGGCGATCTCCGCGCCCCGGTTCGCCAGCTCGGCGATGAACCGGTTGATGTAGTCGATGAGCCGTTGCTTGTAGGCGAGGAACGCGTCCACGTCACCGTCCGAGAAGTCGATCACTCGGCGGAGGGACGTCATGAACGCCTGAGCGTTGTCGGCCAGTCCGGTGAACCGCTCCGCCAGCCCCAGCAGCAGCAGGTGTACCTTCGCCGGGTCGAGATCGGCGGCGTCGCCGGCCGTCATCTCCACCAGGGCGCGCAGCTGGGCGGCGATGTCCTCCAGCGCCACCGACTGCAGGGCGCCCCGGCGGCCGATCGCCACCTCGTAGACGGCGATCGCCTCCTCGGCCGCCTGCCCGGCCGGGGTCAGCTGGTACAGGTAGCGCGCCCGGTGGAAGTCCGCCACCGTGGTCACCCGGCCGGTGTCCGGGTCGGCCCGCAGGTTGCCCCACTCAACGAGCTTGTCCAGCGCGGCGACGATCGACTCGGTCTGCCCCGGCCGCCCCAGATCCGCGATCACGTCCTCGGGGCGCATGTGGACGATGAACCGGTCCCGCGCCCGCGCGAACGTCGTCAGCACCTCCCGGTAGACGTCCGCGTTGGGGGCGCTCAGGTGCGCGAACGGCTGCCGGGGCGGCGCATCACCGCCGGCTGCCGGCCCGGTCTGTCCGTCGCTCGTCACACCGCCCAGTATCGCCCACCATGCTACCGCGTGAACGGCGGGTGACCGGCTACCAGTGACACTGCTGGGGAAGACGGGAGTCTGCGGGGTCGTCGGTGGCTGAAGCGACGGCCGAGTCTGGCAGGCCTGGACCAGCACCTCGATGCCTCACCTACTCCGCGAACTGATCGACATGCTCGCCGCCGGACACCGGCTCTGCTTCTACCTACCCAGTAGGTCACAAACCATGAACTATCGATCACGGCAAATCGCCGTCGATTACGTTGGAGATTGCTGCGATTCACGTCATTGGTGAAAGGATTAGAGCCCGATGGCGGGGGTATCTCTGGCTCGCAATCCAGTGGGGAACTTCCCCGAGGAGATGGCGGTGCGACACTGGAGGGGGCGGAAATGGCGCTCAGGAAAAGCCCGAAGTATTTTCTGATGGTTGTGATCGTTGCGCTCGGGACAATTTTGTCTGCGGCTCCTTCGATGGCTTCTCCGCCGAGAAGCGCGCCTGGCGCGGTCCATCGCAGTGATGTACATTGTTATTGGCGCCATATGAGCGGTCACTGGGTCTGGAGGCATGGACACCGGACCTGGATTCCCCCGCGCACGGTCAGGGTCTGTCGCTGAGATTCCAATAAAACAGGCATCGATCGCAGGAATCCCTGCGGTCGGTGAGGAGATCTTTTAGAGACAAGTGTTCCGTCCTTGTGCGCTCGCGCGGGGACGGAACGCCAAGCCTCGGATGCCCGTTACAACGTCCGCCTCGCCCACGACCGAGGATGAAGAACTGTGCGCCGTGTGGGCCACGGCGCGCCAGCGAGCCTGGCCGGTCGTCTCGGTGGACGAGCGGGAGAGCCTACAGGAGACCCTGGAGATTCTCGCGGACAGTGATGCGGTGGCGTCGATCCGTCAGATGCGTGAGGAGATCGCCCGAAAGGTGGGGACGGTCATCAGCCCCAGCCCCAGCCCCAGCGCCGGCTCAGCTTTCGGCGGGGGGGATGTTGGGGTTGAGCCGGAAGCGGTTCTCCGGGTCATAGGTGCGCTTCACTCGCCGCAGCCGCTCGACGTTGCGCCCCCAGGCCCGTGCCCGGTCGGCGTCGTCGAGATCCGCGTCGCCGCCGAAGTTGAGGTAAGTGCCCGATGCGGCCCGAAGCCTGACGGCCTCGCCGTAGGCATTGCGCACCCAGCGGATGTTTGCGTCGTCTTCGGCGGGGTCCAGCCAGTTTCCGTCGATGCTCAGCAGGTACCGAGCGCTGCGGTCACCGAACGCGGTTTCGGTTGTCCCTACACGTGACATGGCCCCTCCCAGGAGAGGCAGGTGCACCATCGTCGTCGGGTGCGGGCGGTCGTGGCTGATGCGCGCCACGAACGTGGTCGCGTCCTCATCGAGTCTGTCCAGGTAGACGGACTTCCAGTAACTCTGGAGCCCACCCTTGGGGAAGAAGGGATCGAGGGAGGATTGCGCTGTCCGGTACGACCGGGCCTGGCTCATATCGGCAAGCGGCGCGCCAAACCCGGAAAGCGCCCGGCACGCTCGCTGACCCTCGTCCGGGGTGCCGGCATACAGGGCGGCCGTGATGAGCACGTCGCGGTTGTGCACGGCGGGCGGGAGCGTCGGTGCATCCGGCAGCGACCACAGGAGGGCACGGCTGGTGACCTCGTCAGGGACGGTGGACGTCCAGTCCTGCCAGCGGGAAAGCACCTCGGTAACGGCATCGACCGGGTGAACGATCATGCTATTCCAGACCATCGGGCCCAACGGATAGGCCTCGAACTCGAAGGACACCACCACACCGAAGTTGCCGCTCCCGCCACGCAACGCCCAGAACAGGTCCTCATGTTCGGTCCCGTCGCACCGTATGATCTTGCCGCTGGCTGTCACGACCTCGGCGGCGCGCAGCGCATCACAGGCCAGACCGTACTTGCGGTGGAGCCAGCCGATTCCGCCACCGAGTGTCAGACCCGCGACGCCCGTGGTCGACACGACCCCGCCAGGTACCGCGAGCCCGTACAGCTGCGTCTCACGGTCGACGTCGCCCCAGGTCGCACCACCCGCCACCCGCACACGTCGCTGATCCGGGTCGACCCAGACACCCCGCATCATCGACAGATCGATCATCAAACTGTCGTCGGCCGTGCAGGTCCCGGCGATGCTGTGGCCGCCGCCGCGGACAGCGACGAGCAGGTCCCGCTTGTAGGCGAGGCTGACGGCGTCGACGACGTCGGCGGTGCCGGTGCATCGGATGATCAGACCGGGTCTGCGGTCGAGCATGGCGTTCTGGACGACCCGGATGTCGTCATACCCCAGGTCGTCCGACGTCAGAACCTGCCCGCGGAAGATCGCGCGAATCTCCTCGACCGTCTCGTCCGAGAGCGTCTGCCGTTCGCCATCCAGCGTGAGTATCTGTGCCGACATCGAGCGATCTCCCCTCCGCGCCTGCCGATGTCTCCGGTGGGCATCGGTCTGCGTTACTCGCTTCTTACAGGGTGACGCCACGGCTGGATCGTCGCTAGCGTGTTCGTCCCGCAGGACGGCAGCCAGTTCGGCGAGTGCGGCCAAGATTGCCACTCCGAACCCGGCCCACCGCCATCTCGTCTCTGCGCCGGACAGCGGCGTGCCTGCGGAATTAGGAAGCTGGCAGGTCCGTCGCTGGCGCCTGGCGTGGCTGCCGGGGGTGCGGGCGCAGCCCGCCCCGGTCCGCCAGCGTGTCGGTGGCCGGGATCCGGGTCCGCGAATCGGACTGTCGGACCGCTCCAGTAGCGTTGGTCGGCTGTCTATCGGGAGGTCAGTCGTGCTGCTGGAAGGACTCAAGCCAGGGCTGCGCGTCGACGGGCTCATCCCCGCCGAGGTCGTCACGGTCATTGCCGCGCAATGGCACGGTTCCGACGCGCTCGAACTGACCTACAAGACCGCCGCCGGCGGCCTCGGCCAGCAGGTCGTGTTCCGCAAGGACCAGGACAAGCTCAGCGTCGCCCAGACCGGCAGCCGCGCCTTCGATGCCAACGCCAGCGACTTCAAACTCGTGGCCGAGGCGCAGCGCATCTCGCTGGCCGGGCTCTTCGACCCGATGCTCGCCGTCGCCACCAGCGACGTGCAGCCCCTCCCGCACCAGATCCGCGCGGTGTACGGCGAGCTGCTCCCGCGTACCCCGCTGCGCTTCCTGCTCGCCGACGACCCCGGCGCCGGCAAGACGATTATGGCTGGCCTCTACCTCAAGGAGCTGCTGCTGCGCGACGACGTGAAGCAGTGCCTCATCGTCGCGCCCGGCGGGCTCGTGGAGCAGTGGCAGGACGAGCTCTTCTTCAAGTTCGGCCTCCGTTTCGATCTGCTGACCAACCAGCTCATGGACTCCCAGGTCAACCTCAACGTCTTCGAGACCAACCCGCTCCTCATCGCACGAATGGATCAGCTCTCCCGCAACGAGCAGCTCCGGGCCCAGCTCAGGGAGACCGAGTGGGACCTGATCGTCGTCGACGAGGCCCACCGCATGGGCGCCCACTACTTCGGCGGCAAGCTGGAGAAGACCAAGCGCTTCCAGCTCGGGGAGCTCCTCGGCGAGATCACCCGCCACCTGCTGCTGATGACCGCGACCCCGCACTCGGGCAAGGAGGAGGACTTCCAGCTCTTCCTCACCCTGCTCGACAGGGACCGGTTCGAGGGCCGGCAGAAGAAGACCACGGACACCAGCGGGATCATGCGCCGCCTGGTCAAGGAGGAGCTGCTTACCTTCGAGGGCAAGAACCTCTTCCCCGAACGTGTCGCCGAGACCGTTCCCTACGAGCTGACCGCGTTGGAGTACGCCCTCTACGCGGACGTCACCCACTACGTCCGCGAGGGGATGAACCGGGCCGACCGGCTCGGCGGCAAGCGCAAGAACACCGTCGGCTTCGCGCTCACCGTTCTCCAGCGGCGACTCGCCTCCAGCCCGGAGGCGATCTACAAGAGCCTCGTCCGCCGTTCCGAGCGCCTGGAGGGCAAACGGCAGGAGATCCTCAACGGCACCTACCGCGAGTCCGAGCCGACCGTCGACCTGGGCGAGATCGACGAGGACGGGTACAACGCCGAGGAGATCGAGGAGCTGGAGGAGGACCTGCTCGACGCTGCCACCGCAGCGCAGACCGTCGAGGAACTCAACGCCGAGCTGATCGAGCTGGCCGAGCTGGTGAAGACCGCCAAGATCGTCCGCGACGCCGGCACCGACCGCAAGTGGACCGAGCTGTCGAACATCCTCCAGGACGAGGTGCTGACCGCCGACGCCAACGGCTGGCCGCGCAAGCTCATCATCTTCACCGAGCACCGCGACACCCTCGACTACCTCCGGGCCAGGATCGGCTCGCTGCTCGGCAAGCCCGACGCGGTCAGGGCGATCCACGGCGGCGTCCGCCGCGGCGAGCGTCGCCAGATCACCGAGGAATTCACCAAGAACCGCGACGTCCAGATCCTCCTGGCGACCAACGCGGCTGGGGAGGGCCTCAACCTCCAGGCTGCCCATCTGATGGTCAACTACGACCTGCCGTGGAATCCCAACCGCATCGAGCAGCGCTTCGGCCGCATCCACCGCATCGGCCAGGACAAGGTCTGCCGACTGTGGAACCTCGTGGCCTCCAACACGCGGGAGGGTGAAGTCTTCACCCGTTTACTGGCCAAGCTCGACCAGATGCGCCAGGATTACGGCGGCAAGGTCTTCGACGTCCTCGGTGAAGCCTTCACCGAGACCCCGCTGCGCGCCCTCCTGCTCGACGCCATCCAGTACGGCGAGCGCCCCGACGTGAAGGCGAAGATGCACGAGGTCATCGACGCCAGCGTCGGCGATGGCCTCAAGGACCTGCTCGACGAGCGGGCGCTCGCCTCAGAGCACCTCGCCGAGGCCTACCTCCAGCGGCTCCGCGCAGCGATGGATGAGGCCCGGGCCAAGAGGCTCCAGCCGCACTACGTCGAGCTGGCGTTCAAGGCGGCCTTCACCCGTCTCGGTGGCCGGATCGCCAGGCGTGAGCGGGGGCGCTACGAGATCGCGAACGTGCCCCAGCACCTCCGCTCGGCCGGCAGGGGACCGATCGCGACGAAGTACGACCGCGCCACCTTCGACCTTGCCCACTGCGATCACGGCTGCAAGGTGGTTCGTTGGTTGATCGAGTTCCGGCCTGTGCATCGGATGTCTTCCTTCCTGTCGGTAATGCTACGAAAAGCGTGCGAATGCCCACGCACCGTCGGTACCATGCCGGCGCGACACATAGACCCGAGGAGCGGCAGGACCGGGCGAGGAGGCCGTCGTGGCGATGAAGGTCAAGGTGGGCAACTATGCCTATCTGTGGGAGGGTGCTGAGCCCCTCGTGCCGGGGGACCTTGTACTCCTGCCCGAGAACTGGCTCAGTCCCAAGATCCATGGCCCCGGACCCTTCGAAGGCACGGTGACCGCTGTCGGAAGTGACTATGACGGTCCGATCTCGCGGATCATCGCCAAGATCGGGCACGATCCGGAGTGGCAGCCGCCTGCGCCGTACATCCCACCCGCACCGCGCGTGTCCCTCATCCACGAGGGTCGGTATCGAGTTGCCTTGGCCGAGTACGAACGGCAGCGTGACGAGTGGCGCCAGCGCGCAGGCGGGTCCCCGTCTGATCCGGTGACCGTCGAGCGGGCCAGGCTCGTTGTGTGCCCAAAGTGTGGTGCTCCTGAGTCAGGCCCGTGCACGGACGCCATGAAGCCCCGAAAAGCGAACCATCAGGAGCGGGTCCGTCGCTTCCGCGAGTGGATGGAGGAGACCCATCCTCGATTTCCATGGCGCGGAGCGTCGTAGCTGCCAGTCTCGGCCTGATGAATTTTGCATGATGTGCGAATTCCGAGAATAGTCATGCGGACTCGATGCGGCGGATCCAATTTTTGCCGTCTGCGGCTACTGAGCTTTAATGCGGAGAGTCATGTTGACCACAGCTCCTCCCAGGCCAGGCCGGTTTCGGCGAGGAAACCCAGGAGCACCCCGGGCCGGTACTGCAGCCGTTTCAGCCCGTGCTTGACCGCCCGGTGGACGTCGTCGAGGGTGCGGGCGGCCAGGTGCACCAGCGCGGTCCGCTTGATCTGTGACCACACCCCCTCCGCCGGGTTCAGCTCGGGGGCATAAGCCGGC